>CALFOY010000340.1 GCA_937919265.1 uncultured Capnocytophaga sp.
TAATATTAGATATTGAAAATATTTTTACAATTAAATAATTGATTATTAGTTTTTTATGATTATAAAAAAATGACAAACGAAAAACTATTGTTTTTTGATAGTAATATTAACAAAATTCATTCATTTATATCCAAAAAAAATAGTAATTTTACACCCGAAATCTGACAAAAAAATGGAAGAAAATATGTCTTGGTTTAAACGAAAAACAAAAGGAATACAAACTTCTACGGAAGAGAAGAAAGATATACCACAAGGATTATGGTACAAATCTCCAACGGGTAAAATAGTTGAGACAGAGGAACTTGCAAATAATTTTTATATCAGTCCAGAAGATGGGTATCACGTACGGATTGGTAGTAAAGAATATTTTGAAATTATATTTGACGGAAATTTTAGAGAGTTTGATAGCGCTATGAAATCCAAAGATCCGCTAAGTTTTGAAGATACAAAAAAATATGTGGATAGGTTAAAAGAAGCTCACAAAAACACAGGACTTTATGATGCTGTTCGTACAGCGGTAGGAGAGTCTAAAGGAAGAGAAATTGTGGTTGCTTGTATGGATTTCTCTTTCATAGGTGGCTCTATGGGAAGTGTAGTAGGAGAGAAGATATCAAGAGCTATTGATTATGCTATTAAATATCGATTACCTTTCTTAATGATTTCAAAATCTGGAGGAGCGCGAATGATGGAGGCAGCTTTTTCTCTTATGCAAATGGCTAAAACTTCTGCAAAATTGGCTCAACTTGATGATGCTGGCTTGCCTTATATTTCTTTATGTACAGATCCAACAACAGGCGGGGTAACAGCTTCTTTTGCTATGTTAGGAGATATTAATATAGCAGAACCAGGTGCGCTTATAGGTTTTGCGGGACCTCGTGTAGTAAAAGATACAACAGGGAAAGAACTTCCAGAAGGTTTCCAAACTGCAGAGTTTGTTCAAGAACACGGATTTTTAGATTTTATTGTTAATCGTAAGGATTTGAAAAATAAGATAAATCTTTATCTTGACCTTGTTTTAAATACTCCTGTGCGAGCTTAAAATGCTTTTTTATTACTAATTTTTATATAGAACACTCTTCAAAAAATGGAGAGTGTTTTTTTTATGGAATGTAATATAATTTGTACGTAAAAAAATAGCCATCTAAATATTAGATGACTATTTTTAAATATGAGAATTTCACTAAACTTACTAATTTATTTTAGGGTTTTTCATTCCTTCTTCTATCATATTATAGAATTGATCTAGTTTCGGAAGTACTACGATACGAGTACGGCGGTTTCTTGCACGTCCGTCAGCAGAACTATTATCTGTAACTGGGATATATTCACTACGTCCTGCGGCAGTCATACGAGCAGGAGAAACACCAAAATCAGTTTGTAATATACGAACTACAGCAGTAGCACGTAATACACTTAAGTCCCAATTGTCTTTTATACAAGCAGTTTTGATAGGTACATTATCAGTATGACCTTCTACCATAAATTCAAAATCAGGTTTGTTATTTACAACTTGTGCTACTTTACCCAATACTTCACGAGCTTTCGGAGTAACATTATAGCTTCCACTACTGAAAAGTAATTTATCTGAAATAGAAACATAAACGACACCTTTATCTACTTGAACAGTAATATCTTCATCATCAAGATTACCAAGAACGCCTTTAAGGCTTTGAACAAGAGCCAAATTTACAGAGTCTCTACGCGTTACAGCATCACGCAAGTTTTTGATAGTAAGGTCTTTTTCGCGTAGGCTTTCAAGAGATTTTTCTAGGTTATCTGCTCCTTTTTTGCTCAATAGAGTCATATTTCCTAAGTTAGAAAGTAACCCATCATTGTTTTTTTGTAGAACTTCATTTTTAGAAGCTAAAGCCTCTTTTTCTTGAAGACACAAATTGAGCTTCATTGTAGTAGAGTTAAGTAAATCTTCTGTACTTTTTAGCTTGCTTTGTACTTCATTAAATTTTTTGTTAGATACGCAGGATGTTGCTAAAATACCTGCAAAACATAATAAAGCGATTTTTTTCATTGGTAAAAATATTGTGATTTTATAGGATGCAAAGTTACGAAAAAAACTTTTAAAAAATGTTGTTTCTTTGAAAATAGTTTGTTAAAAAACATATATATAATGAAATCATTTTTTGTAAAAATATATTTTAAAAAAACTGATAATCATAGATTAATTAAATTTATTTAAAATAATTAAAAATAATTTTGTTTGTATCGAAAATAGTATTATCTTTGCAACGTTGTTGTTTGGATGTAAAAGTCCGTTTATAGAGAAATGTTTTTAGTATTTCATTTCACTTAGATTTCTAATGAGTATGTTCTTTTTTAGTGTTTTTAATATCAGTTGTTTTAACCTCATTAGATTTTAGTTAGTTTTAAGTTAAAAAAAATCCTCACAAATTTGTGAGGATTTTTTTATGAGTATTGAATTTAAATTTTATTTCCAAGAGAAATTATCAATTACAAATTGTCTTGTACCTTTTGCTGCTTTTATTGTAATGGTATAGCTACCTTTTTTATTAAGTTCTTTGGTGTATTTGTTTTGACCTTTGAATTTAACTTCATCAATTTTTGTAGTTGAATTTTCATCTCCCTCATATACTAAGAAATGTCTATCTTGATTCCCTGAAAAAGCTTCTTTATAATCAAAAGAAATTTCTTTTACACCATTTGGAAAAGTTATTTTAATGTAAGAAAGACCATAAGTTTTATGCTCAGTTAACATAAGACCTTTTCCATTAATTCCGTGTACATCAACATCTGTACGAGCTTTATAAGTAAGAGTAACACCATCAGCTCCTGTTAAAGTACCTGTTTCATTATAATGATTTGAAGGGGTAATACTTTCAAAATCGAAAACATTAGGGGTTGTGTTTCCACTTTGATTTCCTCCGCCTTGGTTTCCATTTTGGCTACCACCTTGGTTGTTATTATCTTGTGTAACTACATTACCGAAAACTAAATCAGAGCCTGAGGCTATTTGTATTTGTCTTGTATTGTTATGCGTTTTAAAAGTACCTGTTGCTGTTAATTCTTGCCCTGCAGTATTCAATTTTGTTTTTATACTTTGGTCTAATTTTGTATAACCAGTTACATAAACTTGAATTTCTGTTCCGTCAGAAAAATTTAAATAAGTTCTGTTATTTTTTACAGAAACAACTCCTTTCAGTTTTACTTTTTTATCTTCTACATAATCATTTACTGTAGCAGTTTTAGCATCGAGCTCTGTAACAGTATCGTTTGCTGGAGGAGTAGGAGTAGCAGAAGAACTACCAAAAACTAAATCAGAGCCAGAGGCTACTTGTATTTGTTTTATAGTGTTGTACGTTTTAAAAGTACCTGTTGCTGTTAATTCTTGCCCTGCAGTATTCAATTTTGTTTTTATACTTTGGTCTAATTTTGTATAACCAGTTACATAAACTTGAATTTCTGTTCCGTCAGAAAAATTTAAATAAGTTCTGTTATTTTTTACAGAAACAACTCCTTTCAGTTTTACTTTTTTATCTTCCACATAATCATTTACTGTAGCAGTTTTAGCATCAAGCTCTGTAACGGTATCGTTTGCTGGTGGAGTAACAGAAGAACTACCAAAAACTAAATCACTTTCTTTTTCATAAAGAATTTCTTTTATGACAGTTCCGTTTTTTAGTTTATGATCTTTGAAAGTACCTGTTACAGTTACTTCTTGTCCTTGTGTCGCTAATTTCTTTTTAGTTTCTTGGCTAAAATTTTCAACAATAGACTTGTGAGCGAAAATTTGTACTTCTGTTTTATCAGAAAAAATGATATAGGAATAAGTTCCTTTTACAGTAATATTCCCTTTCAAAGATACTTTTTTTCCATCTTTATAATCATTTATTGTAGCAGTTTTGGCATCAAGAACATAAGACTGTTTTTGTTGTCCATCTATAGGAGGGATGCCTGTTTCGTCGTCTTTTTTACACGACATTAAAACGGTGAGCGCTAAGCTCAAAAGAAGTAATTTTCTCATAACATATGATTTTTGTTATTAATTTGTACGTTGAATATCAGTTATATTATTAATTTTAAATTGGAAGTTTTTAGTATTATTTTTTCCTTTATAAATTGTAATAATACCTCGTATATTAAGATTTCCAGATGGTACAATGTCTTTAATAAAAGAAGCATAACTACTTGTAATAAGTTCTAATTCTTTATTTTGTTGGTCTTTTATTTTATGAGTAGTATTGTACTGATCAATAGGGTTATAAAAAGTTTTTCCTACAGAGGCATCTGTAAATGTTACATTTTTTAGAAGTACTAATTTGTAACTACTTGCATCTGATTTTATAGTGCTAAGATTATCAAAAGAAGTGGTAATATCTTCAATGTTAGCTACTTCACCAGAAGGGATAATTACATTTTCGTACATAGCAGATGGAAGATTGGATATTTTTTTGTTTCCGCCAGATGTAGTACTTTCTCCATAACCTACTTTTATTACTGCATAACGAGGGTCTTCCCATATGGAAGTACCTTTGAGTCGTACTTGTACTTTACTTCCGATAGGAAATTCACTATACAATCCCTTTTTATCGATAGCAACTATAATAGTTCCAGATTTGTCAATGGCTTGTACATATATTTCTTTGTAGAAATTTCCGCCTTCGTCGCTTGAAATAACATAACCTTCAAAAGCATTATCTTCTGTATAAAGTTGAACATTAGAACTAATTTTAGCTTTTAAATCTGTATAAGAAATTATGTTACTTCTGTTATATTCGTTGTATTTTTTACTTTTTTGCTCTAAAATACTTTTAGTGTCTGGTAAATTATAATTATTATCTTTTACACAAGAAAATAATGACAGACTGATAAATGTAAATAATATTTTTTTCATTATTCTGTACTTTATTAAGGTTATAAACTTAAAGCTAAATTAACATAATATGTTGTTCCGTATCCAGTGAAATATTTGTTTCCGAAGGTAGGATATCCGTTTCTTTTATCGGCAAGCATAGAGTTATAATCACCTTTTCTAGCTTGTTCAAAACCACCAGATTTGAATTGATTATTTAGTAAATTATTAACACTTATGAAAGCATTAAGGAAATGACCTTTTATTCTCCAAGATTTACCTGCAGAAAGATTCATTAAGAATAAAGTAGGTAATTTTTCTTGTGAAAGCATTTCTCGTACTGTATTTTCATTTACATTTGTAATTCGGGTTCCTGTATTTGGGTCTGTATAAATATTTTCTGTACGAATACTTGGAGCAACAGAAATATAATTTCTATCAAACCAATTGGCAGTAACAGCTACCCACCAATAACGAGGGCTACGATATTCTAAACCAGCAGAATACGCACATTGAGGTCCATTTCCTACTTTATAATTTTTCAAATAAGAAACCATAGGGTCTCCGATGAGTTTTTTGTCAATAGATTGGAAAATAGTAGGATTATTATCATAAGTATATTGATTGACAGAAACCACTCCAGTGGCTTTAATAGTTGGTAATACATCTACTTCTGCACCAAATTCTCCTCCGAAATGTATTTTATTAACATCTACCATTGTTTGAGTTACGAACCCTGCAGACTCGTCTCCAAGGCGAGACTGAGTAAAGAAATAACTTTTTTCAGTAGCATTTTCAAATTTGGTAACATATCCTGTAACTCTAGCTTTTATGTAAGGCATACGTATGATATAACTTCCGTCAGCAGTTAGTTGAGTTTCTGCCTTTAACCCATAAGGGATAGTAGAATTAGAATTACGAATATTTACAAAAATATTATTAAGAGGCTGAGGGTCTTCAAAATATCCTGTGTTGAATTGTAAAATATGACGACCTGTGAGGCTGTAAGTTATCCCAGCTTTGGTACTGATGGTATTATAATATTTTATACCACTTTTACCTTTTGAGTCTGCATAAATAGTATTGTCTGCAAACTGTCCATCACGCTCATAACCTGTATAGTTATATCTTCCTGCAACATAGAAATCAGCTTTGCCAAATTTAAAACGAAGTTGTCCGAAAGCATTCAATTTCTGAATGTTAGCCATATAATAATATTGATATTTATCGCCTTCTTTAAGTCTTAAATTTTCTTGTGTATCATATAATTCTCCAGAATAATAGCTTCTATTAAGGAAATATTGTCCACCAAGTAAATCATTGATTTGTTGATAATTTTCAGTAGAAATATTTTGGTAAGAAACACCTCCATTAAGAGTAATATTTGGATGAATTTTTGTAGAAGCTAATAAATTACCACTAAGTGTTTTAGAGTCTATAATATCCTCATTTAGAGCATATAAACTTTCTCCTCCAGCACTTGCATTTGCTAAATAAATTTTGTCCCAGTTAAGTTGTTTATTTTCTCTAAAATATTCAATTTGCTGTTTAGCTTTATCCCAAGCTAAAGGGTCTCCGCCTTCAGTAGGGTTATACATATTATAATAATATGTAGGCATATTAGTATAATATGAAGGGTCAGGATTTTGAGATTTTACATATTGTAAACGAGTGTCTCCAACTTGCCCAAATTGATAACCTAAATTAAGTTCTACTTTGGTGTCATTTTTATGATAAGTATTAGATAAGATAAAAATAGGCTCTGCTATTCTTTTCATTTTAGAGTTACGAATATCTCCTGCTTGGTAACCCCAGTTTGGGTTATATCTTCGTCCGCCTAAAGCTATAGCCTCTTGTGTTAATGGAGCCGATTTCCCTCTGTTATTATAGGAGAAAATTCCTGCTAAATTTGAAGAAAAATACGGACTAAATTTATATTCTAATGCACCTGCTACGGCATAAGATTTATAAAGCATTCCGTCCATTACAGGATAATTCCAGTTATTTCTTCCATTATTCCAACGATAAGAACCAGAAATCATATAACCAAATCCATTAGGTTTTATGCCTGAATTGTAAGTTACCATTGTACGACCTATATAACTACGGTTAGAGCCAGTGGCAGAGAGTTTTAGTCCATTACGAATTTCTGATGGACGAACAGAAATAGAAGTACTACCAAAAACTCCTCCAAAGTCATTTTCAGAAGCTCCTACTCCTGTGACAATCACTTGGTTACGTGTAGCGTCATTCAATCCTCCCCAGTTACTCCATTGTGGTCTACCTGTTTCAACTTTTGCCATATTAATACCATTTATTAATACATTGGCTTTATTAGAATCATAACCTCTTGGGCGGTAGAAAACTTGACTAAAATCATATGCAGCACGTTGGAAATAAAGGTCTTGTGAAGATTGCAAAAAACCAGATATCATAGCAGAGCTTCCTTCTTCGTCATCTAACTCATCATCAGAAAGGGTGATGATGTTATTTGCTGTTTCGTGCTTTTCTTTTTCTAAGAAAATGATAGGTAATTGAAGTGTGTTTTTTACTTCAAAAGATATTTTTTGAGATAAATATCCACTTGCTGTTGCTAATAAGGTATATTTTCCTTTAGGTAATTGAAAAGAGTAACTTCCTGATGTATCAGTTTTTACATTTACAGAAGTTCCTTCAACAATTAAAGATACATCTTTTAGAGTATTTTTATTTTGTTGCACTTTCCCGCTTACCAAGAAATTCTGTGCTGTCGCATTTAATCCTAAAATAAGGAAAAAGCTCAAAATTAATTGTTTCATTGTCATTCTAAGTTTATATTTCATTTATTATTTCCAAGTATTTTCAGGAGAATGATTTTCAACTTCTCCATAAATTTTAGAAGCTAAATAAGGGTTGTCTATAAAAGGATTTCGGTTACCTTGAGCTTCTTCTATTATATTATTTCGTTGAATTTCAAGAGAAGAAACAGGGTCTTCCGCATTCCATTTTAAGAGCAATCCAATACCTTTGGTACTAACTTTTTCTACAGGGAGGTTATAACGAATGTTTAGGTACATAATCATTCTTGCTACATCTCCTTTCCATTCATCACCTGGATACCAACTATTTTTGCCTACTTTGTGAGCGTTTCCTTTTCCATCAGTATAAGGGTGATTACTTCGGCTACTATTTACAGAACTATCACAATAGCGAAGGTGGTGTAAATCTCCTGTTTTAGGTTGGTTATTTTTTGCATTACCTTTTTCTCCAAGAAAACTTTGTGGATAAACGTGCTCTGTATTGATACTTCCTTGAGCGCTTCCTTTCCAAATATTTTCTTTAGGTCTTGATTCTCCTGTATATATCAAGATAACATTTGAAGAATTTTTCTCATCAGCATCTGCTTTTTGCAAATAAGGATGTCGCTCTTTATAAGACAAAATATGTTTGTGTTTTTGAATAGTTAGTACAGCTAAATCATCTTTTAAATTAGTTCCTGTTTTTGCAAAATTAATACCCTGATAATAATATAAAAGTTTTGGGGGAACTTTCATATCAGAGGCTTGATTTTGATTTTGCCCTTGATTTGGTTTCTGGTTTTGATTTTGTCCTTGATTTTGATTAGGATTGGGCAAAGGTTTAGGAATATAATTTTCCTTGATTTTTTTTAAAGTATAGTCATTCCCTGATAAATTATCTTTATCACAGGCAAGACAAAACATTAAACAAGTGGATAGAATTAGAATTTTTTTCATTTTGTGGTTTTTATTAGTAGAAAATAGATTTCACTTTTTTTCTTTAATCAAATACAGATATGCTGGGAAGTGGTCAGAATATCCTCCGGTATAACTTCCATTAGAATAACTTCTGAAAGGATACCCCACATATTTGCCTGATGGGCTTGCAAGCTCAGGACTATTGAAAATACCTGCTTTCCAGTAAGAATACCCATCATTGTTAGGTTTTAAATATCCGTAAGTGATAACAAATTGGTCAAATAAACTCCAACTATCTCTATAAGCAAGAGAGCCAACTCCTTTTTTATACATATTCTCCATAGGGTTGTATAGTTCGCCTTGCTTTACATCTTCTTTATGAGCTTTGGTTTTTAATACTTTTTTGAAGCTAGAATTAGTAGGGTCATCATTAAAATCTCCCATACTAATTACCTTTGCCATAGGATCAATTTTTGTTAAAGAATCTATAATTTTTTTATTAAGAGCCGCAGCTGCTTCACGGAAAGGACGGCTAGCAGCTTCCCCTCCAGAACGAGAAGGCCAGTGATTTACAATGAAATGAATAGTTTCTCCTTCCATTTCTCCAGAAACTAAAAGCTGATCACGAGTATAACGAGGTTTCCCAGAAGCATCAGCTATTTTTAGAAAATGTTTAGAGATATTAGAAGGTTTGAAAATATCTTTTTTATAAATAAAAGCTACATCAATTCCTCGCATATCAGGAGATTCAAAATGAGCAATTCCGTAGTTGCTATCTGCAAGGAAAGAAGTATTTATCAAGTCTTGAACAACTTCTCTATTTTCTACTTCACAAAGCCCAACAAAGTCTGGCGTCTGTCCTGTTACATCTTTTCCTATTTTAGAAATGGTAACTCCAAGTTTGTTCAAGTGGTCGTTATAATGCACACTTGTCCAGTGGTCTTTGCCTGTTGGAGTACGGTCATCATCAAATTTTTTTGGATCATTGATGGTGTCAAATAGGTTTTCTACGTTGTAGAAAGCAACAGTTCGCACAGAGTATGATTTTTTTTGTGCAAAACCTGAAAAAGTACTGAAAATCAGTAAAAAACTAAAAATTCTAATATATGATTTCATAAACCTAAATCTTTGCTCAAAAGTAAAGTTTTTTTTTGAAAAAAACAATAAAATTAAATCTATTTTTTTTATATTTTATAGAAAAAAATGCTAATAATATCTTAAAATTTTCTGATATTTTTTTATATAAAAAAGAAAAAATACTTCGATTAAAACAATAGTTATGAATGCAACTAATTCAAAATAAAAAAGTTATCAACAAGTATTATGTTAATAACTTTCATTAAAGACACAAATCAAAAAACATTATTCGTTTTTATCTTCTAACTTTTTATCATTATTCGGGGTTTCAGGCTTTTCCTCTTCACGCATTGCGCCTTTAAACTCTCGGATACCGCCTCCTAAGCCACGCATTAGTTCAGGAATTTTTTTTCCTCCAAAAAATAACAAGGCTAGTACAACAATAACTACAACTTGCCAACCGCCTATAACGCCTAAGAATATACTTTGTGCAAACATAACTTCGCTTTTTTTGGTGCAAATATACGAGTTATTTTTTTAAAAAAGATAAAAAAATATTAATTTTGCATTTTATTGAAAAAGTATCATTATTTTTACATCTCTAAACGAAATATATGAGTTCAAGTAATAAAAAACATAAGTCAATGAAAAGCAAGTGGTTATTCAAATATCGTGTTGTGATAATGAATGAAAATACACTTGAAGATGTGGCTACTTTTCGGTTAAATAGGTTAAATGTTTTTGTTTATAGTTGCCTTTTTGCTATTTTAATGATTGTTTTAACAACTTTGGTCATTATTTACACTCCTTTACGGCAATATATTTTAGGGTTTTCAGAAGCAGAACTTAAGCAAAAAGTAGTTCATTTAACTTTTGAAATGGATTCTCTGCAACAGAAAATAACAGGTAATGAGGTTTATTTCCAATCTATTCAAAAAGTTCTTAATGGAGATATAAAGCCTGAAAAACTGGATAAAGATTCTCTTTGGCAAAATGCTGTAAATAAAAATGTTACAGATTTCAATTTAAATATTGACCCTAGTGAAGAAGAAATAAAACTTCGTAATGATGTAGCAGAAGAAGAACGTTATAGTATTTTTGATGTAGCTTCATCAAGTAAGAAAAATTTACTATTTTTTACCCCTTTAAAAGGAGCGGTTTCCAATACTTTTAAAACTAATGAGAAACATTTTGGAGTAGATGTTGTAGCTCAGCAAGGTACACCTGTAATGTCTGTTGCTAATGGAACAGTTATTTTTTCAGAATGGTCTGTAAAGACAGGATTTGTTATCATTATAGAACACGAAAATAATTTTATTTCAATATATAAGCATAATGCTAGCTTGACAAAAAAACAAGGAGACTTTGTCAAAGCAGGAGAAGTTATTGCTACAGTAGGCAATACAGGAGAGCTTTCTACAGGGACGCATTTACACTTTGAATTATGGAATAATGGGTATCCTGTTGATCCTTTTAACTATATGAATTTCAAGTAATTATAAATTATAACAACAAATGTCTATAAAAGCATTAGGAGCCAAATTGTTAGCTTTTTTTGTTAAAAAACAAATTGATAAGTGGGCTAATAATCCAATAGAAACGCAAGAGAAAATATTCAAACAATTAATAAAACAAGCTAAAAATACAACTTTTGGAAAAGAACATCATTTTGAAGAAATTCAATCAATGGAAGATTTTTCTAAATATGTTCCAATACGAGATTATGAAGAATTAATGCCTTATATGCAAAGAGTTATAAATGGAGAAGAAAATATTCTTTGGAAAGGTAAACCCTTATATTTTGCAAAAACCTCTGGAACAACAAGTGGTATAAAATATATTCCAATCTCAAGAGAATCAATGCCTTATCATATACAAGCTGCTCGTGATGCTATTTTGTTGTACATTAATGAAACTAAAAAGGCAAATTTTGTTGATGGTAAGATGATTTTTCTACAAGGAAGCCCCATTTTATCAGAGAAAAATGGTATAAAAGCAGGTAGATTATCAGGAATAGCAGCTCATTATGTGCCATATTATTTACAAAAAAATAGATTGCCTTCTTGGAATACCAATTGTATTGAAGATTGGGAAACTAAAGTTGATAAAATTGTTGAAGAAACAATTTCTGAAAATATGACCGTAATCAGTGGTATACCTTCGTGGGTACAAATGTATTTTGAGAAATTAACAGAAAAAAGTTCTAAAAAAATATCAGATTTATTCAAGGGTTTTCAGCTTTTTATTTATGGAGGAGTTAATTATGAGCCTTATCGTTCTCATTTCGAAAAACTTATAGGGAAAAAAGTTGATAGTATAGAGCTTTTCCCCGCAAGTGAAGGCTTTTTTGCTTTTCAAGATAGTCAAAAAGAAAAAGGAATGTTATTGCTACTTAATTCAGGGATTTTTTATGAATTTGTTAAAGCAGAAGAAATTTTTGAAGAAAATCATAAAAGGTTAACTATCAAGGATGTAGAGATAGGAGTTAATTATGCAATGATTATTTCTACCAATGCAGGTCTTTGGGCATATAATATAGGAGATACAATACAATTTGTTTCAAAAAATCCTTATAGAATTATAGTTTCAGGACGAATAAAACATTATATTTCAGCTTTTGGAGAGCATATTATAGCAAAAGAAGTAGAAGAGGCTATTAAGCAAGCTATTGAATGTCAAGGAGGTAGTGTCGTAGAATTTTCAGTAGCTCCTCAGGTTATTCCACCAAGTGGCGAGCTACCTTACCACGAGTGGTTTATAGAATTTGAGACAGAGCCTTCTGATTTGGATTCTTTTGCAAAAGAATTGGACAATGCTTTACAAAAACAAAATGTATATTATTTTGACCTTATTCAAGGAAAAGTGCTACAGCCATTGAAAATTACTAAAATACGGAAAAATGGATTCGCAGATTATATGAAATCTTTAGGAAAATTGGGTGGGCAAAATAAAATACAAAGACTTGCTAACGATAGAACTGTTGCAGATAAATTAACTTCTTTTAAACTTTAACATATAAAAATCTGTTCTTAGTAAAAAAAATAGTATCTTTGTCTGAGATATAAATTAAAAAATGAATAAAATGAAAATTACTTATCTTGGTCACGCTTGTGTAAATATTGAAATTGATGGGAATTATTTCTTAATAGACCCATTTATTTCAGGAAATCCATTGGCTAAACATATTGATTTACAAGCCATAAAAGCAGATTATATTTTGCTTACTCACGCACATACAGACCATATTTTGGATACTGAAGCTATTGCTAAAAATACAAATGCTCAGCTTATTAGTAATCCTGAAATATTAGCTCATTTTAGAAAATTAGGTTTAAGTGGTCACGAAATGAATATAGGAGGATCGCATCGTTTTGTTGATGGAAAGATTAAAATAAAAATGATTAAAGCCGTTCATTCTTCTTCTTTTCAAGATGGAACTTATGGAGGGAATCCTGCAGGTTATTTAATCAATTATAATGATATAACTGTCTATGTTTCAGGTGATACAGCACTTCATATGGATATGAAAATTATTCCTTATCAATATAAAATTGATTTAGCAATTTTTCCGATAGGAAATAATTACACAATGGGAGTTCGTGATGCTCTTACAGCAGCTAATTTTGTGGAAACAAGAAATGTATTAGGTGTTCATTATGATACATTTGATGTAATAAAAATAGATAAAGAAACTTCTAAAAAGAAATTCTCAGATGCTCATAAAAAATTACATTTACTTGAAATAGGAGCCTCTTTAAATGTTATAGACTTAATAAAATAGATATTTTTTGATAAAAAAATTTGTAAAATCAAAAAAATAGTTTTAATTTTGCCCCGTTTTAAAAGTGCCTTAAAAGTGAGGCTTATATTAAGTTTATAATTTTTAATAAGATAATAAAGTACAGAGCGTTATGAAAAGAACATTTCAACCTTCAAAAAGAAAAAGAAGAAATAAACACGGTTTTAGAGAGCGTATGGCTACCGCTAATGGAAGAAAAGTATTGGCTCGTAGAAGAGCTAAAGGACGTAAGAAATTAACAGTTTCATCAGAGCCAAGACATAAAAAATAATAGTCTATGCACTGCATAAAAATATAAATTAAGGTATTACAAAAAAGTAATACCTTATTTTTTTGATAATTAATGAAGATTAGAATTATAAAAAAAACTTCACTTTTATAGTGAAGTTTTTTTATTTTATTTTTTTCCAGATGAAAATAATTTTATTAAAACAGGAGCTGTGGTTATAATTACAATGAATAAAATAATCATTTCCAAATGTTGTTTTAGGTCAATATCAAATTGGTCAATAAAAATTTTATCCAAATAATGTCCTGAAAAAACTAATATAAAAGACCATAAAACGGCTCCTATAATATTATAAAAAAGGAATTTAGATTTTTCCATTTTTACAATACCTGCTACAATTGGTGCGAATGTACGAATAATAGGTAAAAAACGAGCAGCTATGATAGCTACTTTCCCGTGTTTTTCATAGAAATCGTGTGCTCTTATAAGATATTTTTTCTTAAAAAGAAAAGAGTCTGGTCTACTATATAGATTGGCGCCACTTTTTTCTCCAAACCAATATCCCAACATATTTCCTAATATAGCCATAAGAGCTATAGAACTTGCTAAAATAGTTGTATCAAGCAAATCGCTCCCAGAGCTTCCAAAAGTTTCGGTTATCATTGGCACTGCATAAATCCCTGAAATGAATAAAAGGCTATCACCAGGTAAGAAAAAGCCTATGAATAAACCTGTTTCTGCAAATATAATAAATAAAACAAGCCAATAACCTCCTAATTTGATATAAAATTCTGGGTTAATAAGGTCTTTCCAACTTTCAAAATGTTCCATTGTGTTCTTTATTTAGTATTTTTAGATAAATTTATTAAGGTAAAATAGTTCTTATTCTGCTATCAGAAAAAATATTTGGATATTTTTTATCAAAAAAAGGTATCCATTCAGGAGCTAATTCAATAGCAATTTTTAAGTGATAAGTAGTTTTTTCTACATTATTCAGGAAAAAATATGCAATAGCTATTCGATAATGAGTGCTAATTTCTGTAGGATACATATGTAAAGTAACCAAAGCAACGGAAATGGCTTTCTCGTATTGTTCTTTTATAAGAAGAACATCCGTAAAATCATTTCGCATTTGTGCTGAAAATTCTCCTAAATCAATAGCTTGTTCATATGTTTGAATTGCATTATCATATTGACCTACAATAGAATAAATTTCTGCACATCGGCATAAAAATGTAGGGTCATCACCTTCATTAATAAGAACTTTTGATACGTATTTAACAGCTTTTTCAAAATCATTTTCTCTTGCATAATAATCCACTAAGGCTAACCAAGCTTTGCTCGATTGTGGGTCTTCGTGTACGGCTTTGAAATAATACTGTTCAGCGGCATTTTTTTCTCCCATTTTCTCATAACAATTACCTATTCTAAGATAAGCAAAAGAAGAGGGGTCATCAAGAGTTAAGGTGATTTTATAATTTTCAATGGCTTCTTTATATTGTTTTAGCCTTTCTAATACCTTTCCTTTTTCAAAATAAGCACCTGTGAAAGTATCATCACTGATGATGGCAAAGTCAAAACATTTTAAAGCTTCTTCCAAATTATTTTTAGCAATGTATTGTCTTCCTAAATTGTGCCAAGCTACTTCACAATATGGATTTTTATCAATGTAATTTGTTAGAAAATCAATGGCTTGAGTGTGTTCTTGTAGAAAATCATAGCAGTGTAATAGTTGTTGCAAAGAAAAATAATCTTCTGGGTCTTTGGATAAGCATTCCTGAAAATATATTTTAGCCATTGCGTAATCTTCCATATACACATACTCCATAGCAATTAATGAATAAACATCAGCTATTTCTTCAGTAAGGGAAGACGCATATTTTAGTAATTCTATAGCTTTATGATGGTTATTTTTTTTAGAATACAAATTTGCTCTTTGTATATAAACCTCAGTGTTATAAGGTTCTAAGGAGATAATATCATCAAGAATGGCACCTGCTTGTGCTAAATTATCTTCATAAATAAACATTTCAGCTTGTAAAAGCCTTAGTTCAGTAGCCAAAGGGTGTTGAGATAGAGATATCTCAATGGCTTGTTTAGCTTTGCCGAATTTAGCATTCTCTAAATAATGAATGATAATATCCTCAAATTCATATCGGTCAAAGAATAAGTACTGATTGTCTTTAAGCATTGCTTCATATTTGGTAACAACTAAAAGACGCTCTTCTTCTTTTGAAAACATTTTTTTCTTTTTAATAAAATTTTGTGATAGCAATAATAATTTATTAAGTAAAAATATAAGAATTATTACACAACACTTCAAGGTGACAAAATTACGTATTTTTTCTTAAAGAAATTCATAAAGAAAAAAAACTTTTCCGCTAACTTTTGAACATTTATTAATTGTTTTTTAAGAAATAAAAAAGGATTTGAATTTTTCAAATCCTTTTCAATTTATCAATAATAACTAAATAATTATAAATTTACATCAAGTGGTCTATCTGTTGAAAATACCTGAATGCCAAGTGCAGACCATTCTTTATAAAGGTGGTTACCTTTGCTTTCAGCACGTTTGTCAAGGTTACCAAGAGTTCCTAATATAGAAGGGATTTTTTTACTTGCCAATTTTTCATAAAGAGATTTTTCTGAAAGTTTTATTCCTGTGAATGCAAGTATTTTTTCTTGAGGAATTCCTGTTTCTAAGGTGCGATTAAGTTCCTCTTCATTACGAATAGTTGCAGAAATTAACATTTCAGGAGCTACTTCGTGAATTTTTTTAGCTTGTTGAGTGTTGTAACTTATAAAAACTACTTGATGTTGCATATTTTCAGCTCTGACAAGTTCTGCAACTTTTTGGTAAGAAACTCCTTTTTTAAAATCAAGCATTAAATAGCCTTTGTTTTTATAGCACCAAGCTAAAACGTTTTTAAGTAAAGGCATTTTAAATGAAGTTACATTTCCAAAGTCATCAATTAAATTTTCTTTCCAAAGTTCTTGAGATGTTTTCTCAATGGCTAAACCAGAGCCTGTGCAAGTGCGTCCAAGTTTGTCATCGTGCATTAAAAATAATTGCCCGTCAGCACTTTCAAAAATGTCAATTTCAAAACTATGAATGCCTTTTTTGGATAGAAATTGAATAGTTTCCAAACAATTTTCAGGGTAGCCTTTTATACCTTTTCCTGCTCTATGTGCAGAAATAATGGTTTTTTCAGCAAAATACATTTGGTTAGAAATTTCCTTAGTAGGTTTTATTTCAGCATACTTAGGTGCGTTTTTACAACCAACAAAAAACGCTAAAAAAAGTGTAAGAATAAATAATTTTTTCATTTAAATTTTTTTAGATTGCAAAAGTACATTATTTTTTGAAAAATAGAATAAAAAACATCATCTTTTTATATAAAAACTGAACTTTGTCATTTTATTATTTTTTACATAATAAGTGAATTTTTTGTTAAAAAATAACAACTGTCAAAAAAAAATTGTAATTTAGCCAAAAATTACAACAACTCTAAAATGAATTTTTATGACGAACACAGCGAAATTATTAGTTGATGGGAAAGAATATGAATTTCCTATTTTAGTAGGTAGCGAGGGAGAAAAAGCTATAGATATCAATAGCTTACGTGCTCAAACAGGCTACATAACTTTGGACTCTGGATACAAAAATACAGGAGCTTGTCAAAGTGCTATTACTTTCCTAGATGGAGAACGAGGTATTCTTCGTTATCGAGGATATAATATTGAAGATTTGGCAGAAAAAGCAAGTTTTTTGGAAGTTGCACATTTACTTATTTTTGGAGAACTTCCAAATCAGGCTGAACTTCATAAATTTCAATCAACAATTAATAAATATTCTCTTGTACACGAGGAGATGAAAACCATTTTGGACGGATTTCCAAAATCTGCTCATCCAATGGGTGTGCTTTCTTCTTTGACGAGTGCTTTAACTGCATTTAACCCTAGTTCTGTTGATGTTTCCTGCCCTAATGATGTGTATGAGGCTATTTGTAAAGGAATGGCTAAGTTTTTAGTGATAGCTACTTGGGTATATCGTAAGCGAGAAGGCTTCCCACTCAATTACTATGATAATACTAAAGGGTATGTAGAGAATTTCTTAAGATTAATGTTCGAAATTCCTACTGAAAAATATCAAATAAACCCTGCTATGGTAAGCGCTTTGAATAAGTTACTTATTCTTCACGGAGACCACGAACAAAACTGTTCTACTTCAACAGTACGTTTAGTAGGTTCTTCTCACGCTGGGCTTTTTGCTACAATTTCTTCAGGAGTTTCAGCGCTTTGGGGAAGACTTCACGGGGGAGCAAATCAAGCTGTAGTTGAAATGTTAGAAGATATTCATAAAGACGGAGGTGATGTTGAAAAGTATATCAGAAAAGCTAAAGATAAAGATGATCCTTTCCGTTTGATGGGCTTCGGGCATAGAGTATATAAAAACTTTGACCCACGAGCAAAAATTATAAAACAAGCAGCCGATGAGGTGATTCATAGTTTAGGAATAACTGAACCTATTTTTGAAATTGCTAAAAAATTAGAAAAAGTAGCATTAGAAGATGATTATTTTATCTCTAAAAAATTATATCCAAACGTAGATTTTTATTCAGGAATTATTTATCGTGCTTTTGGTTTCCAAACAGAGATGTTTACAGTTATGTTTGCCGTAGGTCGTTTACCTGGTTGGATAGCTCAATGGAAAGAAATGAGACAAGGAAATGAGCCTATTGGACGTCCTCGACAAGTATATGTGGGAGTGCCACATCGTGATTATGTAGAATTGAAAGATAGAAAATAAATCTATTTGTGAAAATATATTAAAATAAAAAATCCTTAAAAATTACTTTTAAGGATTTTTTATTATTTAAGTAAGAATTAATTTTAAAATTTATAAGTAATTCCAACTTTTGCTATTCCGTTATTCAATTGTCCTACTTCTGCTCCCAATTCAAGATTTACACCAAAACTATTAGAGAAAAAATAACGACCACCTGTGTGAATACGAGCATTAAAACCTGAGTAGCCATCTCCAGTATATCCACTACTTGATGAAGAAATGAAGAAACCTAAGCCCATACCAGCATATACATCTACCTGAGAAGGAAGAGCAGGTATTATACTATTGAAATGATAGTTACCAACAGCCATTACTCCAAAAATATTGTGAGTATATTTTGTATAAACCCAATCTGCACTGTATGAACGGAAAGAAACTTCTCCTCCTAAAGTAATATCCTTATTTAGTCCTGCTTCTAAACCAACATAAACAGGAACTCCCCAGCCAGAAGTACCGAAACCAGCATTAAGTTGTACATTTCCTTTGCCTAAAACTGCTTGTGCAGATGCTGTAGCTACGGCAAAAAATAACCCAGCAAACATTAAAAATTTTTTCATTATTAATTCTATTTAATTTGTGCAAATGTACTATTTTTTTTTTAAATTTGCAATATGATTACACCAAAAATTTTAAAACCCAATGCCAAAATAGGGATTCTTTCTACAGCAAGAGCTATTTCTTTTGAAGAAATTTCTAATGCTGTTAAATGGTTAGAAGAGTCTGATTTTCAGGTAATTATTGGGGATACGATTGATGCTAAATATCATCAATTTGCAGGTGATGATATTTTACGACAAAAGGATTTACAATCAATGTTAAATAATCCTAATATTGATGCCATATGGTGCGCACGTGGCGGATATGGTACTGCAAGACTATTGGATAAAATTGATTTTTCATCATTTTTATTACACCCAAAGTGGATTTTGGGGTATTCTGATATTACGGCTTTGCATTGGCATTTACAGCATTTAGGAGTAGCGTCTGCTCATTGTACTATGCCTATAAGTCTGAATACTAATACATTAGAGTCTATTTTATCTATAAAACAATTTCTTTTAGGAGAAAAAATAGAATACCATTGGGAAAATTCTATTGCTTATTCATCGCAAATGATTGAAGGTGAGCTGATTGGTGGAAATCTATCTGTTATTTATAGTCTTTTGGGTTCTCCTTCGAAGGTTGATACAAGAGGAAAAATTCTATTACTTGAAGATGTAGATGAATACCTATATCATATTGATAGAATGATACTTAACTTATCTCGTAATGGAATTTTTAAGGATTTGAAAGCTATTATTATTGGAGGATTTTCACAAATGCACGATAATACTATTCCTTTTGGAAAAACAGCTTGTGAAATAATAATGGAACATTGTTCTATTTTTGATATTCCAATTATTTTTAACGCTCCTTTTGGACATATAGAAGATAATAGGTTATTTCCTCTTGGTAAAAAAGTGAAAATTGAGTTAAATAATTATAAAGTTTTATTATCTTTTTAAGTAAATGCCAAAAATATTATTACTTTCAGATACACATAGTTATCTTGATGAAGCTATTTTTAATCATATAGCTTGGGCAGATGAAGTGTGGCATGCCGGAGATTTTGGGAATATAGAAATAGCTCGTAAAATACGGGAAATCAAACCTTTAATAGGTGTTTTTGGGAATATAGATGGAGCAGAAATAAGAACAGAATTTCCAAAAGAAATTTTTTTTGAACGTGGAGGAATGACTATTTTTATGACTCATATAGGTGGGTATCCTAATAAATATGCAACAGGGATTTTAGAAAAAATTAAAACATTGCATCCTCAAATATTTATCTGTGGGCATTCTCATATTTTAAAGATTATTTTTGATAAAAAAAATAATCTTCTACATCTTAATCCTGGAGCTATTGGTAAATTTGGTATGCAAAAAACTCGGACAATGCTTCGTTTTGAGATTGATAAAGGTACAATTCAAAATATGGAAATTGTAGAATATCCGTTGTAAAATAAAAAAAGCAAGGAAAATTAAATCCTTGCTTTTTTGTATTTATGCTTTTGGAATTAGAGATTTGTAAAAAATAAAACCAAAACCAAAAGTAAGCATTAAATGAAATGGAAACAATCCAAAGTCATTGAGTTTTATTCCACTATACAATCCGAATAAAAAATAACACATTAGTAAAAATTCTAATATCATATTCGGAGAAAGTTTTGTATTAATATATTTATTTCCTTTCCAAGAATCTGTAAGTGAGCTAATATTAAATTTTGGAGTACGAACAAATTCACTTTTTTTACCAAAATATCCTTGTAAAACGGCAGAAACATTGTGTAATGAAAAGCCTAATGCAATGGAAAAGAATGAGAAAAATAATTTTATATAATCTACAAAATCATCAAATGTTTTTCCTTGAATATTCTTATAAGTAATCCAATAACAACAGAATAAAATAATTGTACTAGCAATAAAGAAACTTGTTACTTCAAAGACCCAAGCTAAATGTGGGTAAGTTTTCTTGATGTACATCATAGGTACGCTAAGCACAGCAACAATGAAAACGTATAAGAACATAGAACTATTGAGTAAATGCATCACGCCGTGGAATTTTGTTTTCCACCCTATGTTTTTGGAAATTAGTACTTTACGTACGGATTTTTTAAATACTTCAGCGCCTCCTTTATTCCATCGGAACTGTTGAGAACGAGCGGCAGAAACCACTACAGGAAGTTCAGCAGGAGTTTCAACATCTTCTAAGTATTTAAATTTCCAGTTTTTTAGTTGTGCTCTATAACTTAAATCAAGGTCTTCTGTTAGTGTATCTCCTTCCCAGTTTCCAGCATCAAGAATTGTAGCTTTTCTCCAAATACCCGCAGTACCATTGAAGTTGATGAAGTGTCCTTTTGAGTTTCGTCCAACTTGTTCAAGGGTGAAGTGAGTGTCTAAGGCAAGTGCTTGTATTTTAGTTAATAAAGAATAATTTCTGTTAATATGTCCCCATCTTGTTTGTACAACACCTATGCGCTCATCTTTAAAATAAATAACGGTTTTCTTTAGCCAATCAGGTTGAGGAAGGAAGTCCGCATCAAAAATAGCTATAAAATCTCCTTTTGCAAAGGCTGTAGCATATTTAAGAGCTCCTGCTTTGAAGCCTTCACGGTTTTCTCTACGAATGTGAACAATGTCTAATCCTGTTTTTTGTAACTCACTGATAATTTGTGCTGTTTCTATAACAGATTCATCAGTAGAGTCGTCAAGGACTTGTATTTCTAGTTTATTTTTTGGATACTCTAACTTGGCAATATTTTCTAATAGACGACGAACTACATATTTTTCATTATAAATAGGTAGCTGTACAGTAATATAAGGTATTTCATTTGGATCTAAGAGATTAAATTTAGGAGCATCTATATTTTGTTTTTTATTTCTTAGATAATTAACAGCTAAGTTAAGAATTGTAAGACTGTAGAAAAAAATAAGCAACAAAGCCAAACAATACACACCTGTAACGATATAAGTAATGATTAAACCTAAGTCCATAAACATATTATTTTTTGAGTGAGCAAAGATACGGAGTTTTTTTTATTTTTGTAATCATTTAACATATTATTTTTTTAACATAATATTTAATATCTTGTTTATTAGGAATATATTAAATAGAAAAATGATTTTTAATCACTGAAAATATTATTTCAAATAAAAGTAAAAATCCTAAAAAAGCTTAATACTTTCTTAGGATTTTTTATTTTTCAAAAACTAATTAAAATTGTATCTAATAGTGAAGCCTGCTCTTATTGTTGTCATAGGGTAGGCGGTAGAGATGGCATATTTTGAAAAAGAATAATCAAAATAGAACATCGTAGTTAAATTTTTAGAAAAAGCATAATCTGCTGTAAAACGAGCTAGCCAAGAAGTCTGTCCAGATGTTACTTGGTTGTCATCAAATTCCATATTACGAATAACTGTAAAATCATTTCGTAATGAAATATCTGCTTTCAGATTTAAATCACTTTTTATAGTGATGTCTCTTCCGTTGAATTTGGTAACTAAGCGTAAATCTCTGAAACGATAGCCTAACCCAAAGCGGTATTCTTTTCGAGCAACTTCTGTAAGATAATTATTATCCAAACTGATAGATATTGTTCTATCTCTACGTAGTTCAGCAAGTAGGCTTAGTGTATTTTGCATTTCCATATCTACACGAATAAGCGGTGTAAATTGTTCAACTAAATTCACATTGGTATAGAGTTTTTCATTTCTAAAATTCCCTGCTTGGTCTAGAGAATTTGGACTTTGTTGATATTCAAGATTAGTTCTAAAATCACTTAAAGAATATGTACTTGAATAGCCGTGAGATAGTGAAAAACGTCTGAATAATTTACGGAAGCTATCCAACTTCATTAGCCCAGTGTATCGAATATTCCAGTTAGGAATAGGAATGGTTCTGAAAGGACTAAGAGAAACATTCTCTGCATTTTTTCCTGTATAAGCAGAATAAAAAGCAGGCATTAATACAGCTTGATTTGTTTTACCAAATCCTTTTGGATATCCGTCATCATCTAAATTATTTGGGTTAGAAATATCAATACCACGTTCAGTAGCTAACCTTCTAGCAATTGTAATTCTATTATTCTTAAAGGTTTGGAAGGCTTTTGAGCTATACTCATCAGAACGAAGGAATGAAGTACTTATCATATTATCAGAAATTAAGAAATTTCCTACTTGGTTTCCAATGAGTTTATTATATTGTCCTGTTATGGCATTGAATGTTTCATTATAACTATCTACATATTCTCGATTTGCTTTTAGGTCAATTTGTAAATCTGTGGTTGGTTGTAAATTGGCTGTAAAAGCAAAGTTTTTACTATTTCTTTGAACAAATTGGTCATTAAAATCAGGGAAATTTGTAAGCCAACCTCTTCGACCAGCTTCATAACGTATATCGTCTTGGAAGCCCATAGCATACCCCAAACTAGGCTTAGATGTACCAAAGAAGCCTACCTCTGGTAAGTAACCAGGCAATACAGAACCACTATTTCCTGTATAAGTAACCCCAACTCTTTTAACCATTGTTATGATGTCTAAAAGATAATTTTCAAGTTTTGCTTTTGTATTTTTATTTCTTTGTTTTACACCTAAAGAAGAATAAAATTTATCAAAAGTCATATTTGCTGTAAAATTATGATTTTGAGCATTTTGTATGGTATTTATTTGATGGTTTGCTACTTGTGTAAGAGCGTCAGACCCTCTGCTCCAGTCAAAATCTCCTGTATAAGAGTAAGATGCTTTAATGAAAGATAAATAAGGAATTTTATCTAACGGAAGCTCATAATTTACTTTCAAAGAAGACATAAAATGGTCAGGCTTACCAGTGTTCCAGAAATCATTCCAAATGGAAAGTTCTTTGTTAATCAATTGTTCTCCGTTTTCATATTTATAATAATTGCGAACAATGTTGCTGTTAGAAGCATCATAACTTACTCTTAAAGATTTGGTAAGGTTATAATTCACTCCATATTGCCAATCAAATAAATAATTTCTTTGTTGAAGCTCAGGAAGTGGAATTTGGTCATTTGCATTTACTCCTTGTTCATAAATTTCTCTGAAACGTTGCTTGCTAAAAGACCTATTGATATTTGTAGCAAAGCGAATATTTGCAGGTAATAAATTTAAATTAAGCTCTGAAAGCCATTTTAAATATTTATTTTTGTTAATATAATTATTTGCTTTAAAAGGGGTTACATAATAAGGCTCAGCAGAGTAGGAGTAAAGGGCTCCTGTGCGTATATTTTGTTCATTTTGGTTTTCTATTTCAAAATCATGATGATCCATTTGATTATAAGCATAATTGAAAGTGAAATTTTCTATATTGTAAAATTTCAATTTTTGTCCTTCAGAAAGATTCTTTTTCACGCCAATAAGTGTAATACCTTGACGCAAAGTATAATCTTCGGCTTGCCTTTGTATGGTATTTCTTTGTGTTTGGCTTGAAGCCATATTCAATCTGTCTTTTAGTTTTATGTCCTCATACTGAGGGTCGTACTCAGGTGTGGCTATGGCCTGAGAATGGTTTATCCCCACTGGTAGCTGAATATTCCATTTTTTAGGGAAAAGTTTCCCTGCATTGATATTCATCATAGCATCAAGTTGTTTGATTTCTTCACGGCTTCGTTCGTTAGGTTTTTGTTCAACCGTACCAAAGCCTGCTGTACTCATTTTTCCAGTGAGAGACATATCTATAAAATCAGCAGCATTCATATCTATGGCAGCAATTCCTGCCCAACCTCCGTGGTTTTCTAATTCGGCCAATCGTAATTCATTAAACCAAACTTCTCCACAAACTCTATTTGTAGTAGCATTTTTTACTCCAACCATTATCATTCTAACATTTCCTAAAGAAGGATTACCTTTAACTGCATAGCGATTTTGCCCTACAATATGTGCAGTAGTTGAAGGGTTAGTAATTTGGTTTAGATTTGCATCATAATAGGTAATTTGTGAAAGGGTATTGTTATTAATTCCTGTAGCTTTTATTCGAGTTAGGTCACTCATAGGGATATCAAACATATTTTGTTTTGGCCAAATAGCATCTTCTGTATAAGCACCAGAAGGTGTAACTTGTAACGGAAGTTCTACTTGATAGAAGTTTTCTGATAAGTCTGAGCCTAAACGGATAAAAGCAATTAATTCATTATTATTCAATGAATTATTTTTATATTTTTCAGTATGTACAAACATTTTTATACGTTTGTATTGGCGCAAATCTGCATTCATATTTTTATAAACCCCTCGAGCATCATTTGGGTCTAAATCACAAACAATATAAGAAAGAGACTGTTCATTTTGTCTTACTAATGTATTGTTTTGGTTAATTTGCTCACGATATACCCCAGGAGGCATACGATAAGGAATAGGCTGGCGACTTTCGTTTTCGATTAAATTTACAGAACCTATCTCTGTATGAGTACCTGTGCCAGGTGTAGAAAGGTCGTCTTTTAGAGTTTTTGTATAATTTCTCCAATCTCCACGGATAAGGTCTAAGGTTCCAAAGCGCAATACAACATCATTATTAAAGCCTCTTAAATACATACGAATGTGGGTAACTGAGCGTAAATCTCCGCCACCTCCATAGTCTTTTCTGTCAGAAGATTTAACAGGAATTTTATACTGAATCCATCGTGCCCGCACTTGTTGCCCATTTGGAGCATCAACATATACCTCACGAATGTCAGATACATATTGGTCTGTCCTTTGTATATTTCCTTTGATAGGAACACGATATTCGTAATAACTATTAACAGTATTCATTGTATTATCTCGGTTAATATCCTCTACATCAGGTTGTAAAGAACCTCCTTGACTTCCTCCAGCAGAAGCAGGAGAATTTCCTTGTAAGCCATTGTAATTCAGATATCTGTTTAAAATACCTCCATTGCGAGATAAATAATATTCATAGTTATCGAGAGCTGGGTCATTCGGAGAAGAACTAATATTATTAGTATATATTGAGCGTTCTTCATTGTCATTAAGTCCGTCAAGACCAACATCTTGTAAATTTCTATTTTCACTATTGTTATCAAAAGTATATACTAATGACTGAGCAACAGGTGTTTTCCCCCAGGCAGTTGTATGCGTAGGAGACTGGATAGAAAGTCCGGGCAAGCCATTTTCATATTGTTTTCTACCATCTTTTAAGATATCTTCAGAAATATTCCCTAAATCAAAAACTAATTCTCCAGAAGATGATGGAGTAAATTCTCCTGAAGTATAAGGGTCTAATAACCAGAATTGTATATACTCAATGTTATTATCTTCAAAATTGGTTGTAGAGAGCCCACGCATTATACCTGCCCATTTTTTATCAGCGGTAAAAGAGGTAAAATCTGGGTTGTTATTATAAGAACCTTTTTGAGATGGATAATAAGCTAAATCAAGAGTATTTTGAATTAAAAGTTCACCTTGTGCGATTTCTTTTTCAGGGAAAATTTCTTTTACATATACTCTTCGGGTACTATTTTTTGAAATTTCATTAGAACTCACATCGCTTGGTTTATTATCAGAATAGAAAATAGGATCTATACTATACCAAGATAATTTAGCTCTTCCGTAACCGTTTTTCAAGTTTTCAGGGTCGTCAGGAGTATTTCCATATAAGGTTTGAGAAGGATAACTTCCTTGTCCAAAGTGCAGAGGCGTACTGGCTAAAGACCAAGCTCGAGCACCACGAATATCAATAGTAGATTGAGCTCCTTCAAAATCATCAAGATACGCTGTTACTTCCCCATCAAAATCTGTACTACTTGGCGCACTTGGCTGTAAAAAAGCTACTTCTCCACGAACGGAAAGATTAGACATTACATCACTTTGTAATGAAGGAACTTTGTTAAGTAATCTTGTAAGAAAAGGCATTTCAGTAGAATAGCTTCCGCCAAATCCAAAAATAGAATTATTTACAGGTTCTTGCCCAAAATTTGCTTTCTGAGTAAAGGGTCTTTCTCGCATATTGATAAAAGAAGCACCTAACCTAAATTTATCATTGAATTTATGTTCCATATTTATACCCATAAAACGCCTATTTTGTCCGCCAAAAACTAAATTATTTTCGACAGAAACTTGTATTGGCATATTAGAATTTTCAATAGAAGGATCTATAATCTGAACGATACCTGTTTGATAATTAACAACATAGTCTATTCCTTCTTGAAGAATACGCCCTCCTACAGTTACCCGAACGGAACCTTTAGGAATATTAAATGCTCCTATTGAAATACCCTTTCCGCTAGCAGATTTATAGCGTCCTTTTAAGGAAAATTTGTTTTTTTCAGCATCTTCCTGAGCTTTTGCTTTTATGTCTGTATAAAGTGAACGATATACGTATTTTTTTTGGTTAGCATTCCAAAGGGTAGGATTATTATACTGTCCTCCTCCTAGTTTTTTAAATAAAAATTCTCCAAAAGGCTCAACTTTTGTGAAAATAATTTTTCCAAATTCAGGGTCAATTGTTATGCCATTTACAAAATCAAAGAAGCCATCTCCGCCATTTTGTGGATCATTATAAGAATTTAATCTATCAAAATTGAATAATTGAAGAAGAATTTTTCTTGTAAGTTCTTGATTCCAAGTGTTTTCATCAACAGGAGAAATGTAATTAATAGGGGAGGGGTTGTTATAAAAAATATTTAATTTGAAATCTTCAGGATTAATATCAATCGCATTAAGAGAATAAATATTTTTCATCATTAATTTCCAAATAGGGTCTCCTGTTACTACTCGGTTACTCTTTAACATTTTGAGCACTAGGCAGTTATTGGTTATTTTGTTTTGCCCTGCTTCAATAATATTTGTAGTTGCAGAAATACCATCGTTTGCAAATTCTCCTACTTGATATACATTTCCTTCGTAAGTGTATTGGTAAGCAACAGCTAATATTTCATCATTGCTAAGTCTTTGGCTTAGAGAAATATAGCCTAATTGTTTATGTACTTTATAATCTTTGCCTTCTTCTAATTTTTGAGCATTTTCTAAAATGGAATAATCAAAGCCTTCATTAACAGAATTAGACATTGTCCCGAAACCATTTTTAACAGTAGCAACATCACGTATGTCTTTGGTTAATATAGAGTTAGAAGAGCCAATACTTATTGGGTTATATTTATTAGCTTCATTGGTAGGTCTGTTTCCGATGGAGCCTGTAAAAAAGCCTGAAGGAGCATTGTTGTTGATACGAGTATTTTCAGGTAATGCTTCTCCTAAGTCTTGTAAGGCTACGATATTACGTATATTTGCTGTTCTATTGACACGATTAGTAGCCCATACTTCTACTCGAACTATTTGGACTTTACTTCGAATATAAGGATAGTTTTCAAGAGCTTGGTCATATTGGTCTCTAAAAAATTGAGAAAGGAAATAGTTTCTGTTTTCATCATAATCAAGAGCTCTAATTTCAAAATTTTGAAAAGTTCCTCCACCTTGTGAAGTAAGAGTTTTGGACTGAGAGCGTTGCTCAGAGAATACTCCCGTTATAGTAGTTCTACCAAATTGTAGTTCCATTTTTGCTCCAAAAAGACTTTGAGCACCAGTAATCAGAGAGTTATTCAAAGGCATATTTACATTACCTAATTCTATTTTTCTGACAATATCATCTTCATTTGGAGCATATTCTAATTTAAAAATATTCTGAAAATCAAAGGTAGCTTGTGTATCATACATCGCATTGATATTTACACGAGTACCTACTTTACCTTGCACTCCAAGGCTTATTCGTTGGTCAAAATCTATCCCGTAAGTATTTCTATATTCGGGACTTAGAGCAGGATTATCATTCCTAGTATAACGAAAACCTAAGTCAAATCCAACATTTCCTTGCGGAATAATATCTATATTATTTCCTCCAAAGATAGTTTCAAAAAATTCTGATTTTACATAAAATTCAGGTAATAAATCTCGCTGAATAGCTTGTGTTTTAGCATCGGTGGGCTGGCTACTTAAGGCTTTTGTTTTCTCACGGAAATATTGTCCAGAGCGCTCTCTCATTACCAAGTCTTCGTATTGAGCAGGAGTCAAAAACATTGGTATTGATATATCGTAATTGCCTAATTTCTCAGTATATACATATTGTTTCAAAGATGAATTATATTGATATTTACGAGAAATTTTTTCAGAATCTTTTAGTAAAATTTTTTGTAAAGAATTACTTACTTCTACACTATCTTTTGCTTTTTCTTGTGCGTTAGAAATCAGTGGGTTACTAAGTAAAAGAAAAAATAAAAGATACCCAAAATATTGAATTTGTTTCATCATAATAGTTTAAGTGCTTGTTTTATAATCTCTTCAACAGAAAGATTGTCATTCGCTTTTGAAATAATTTTTTGAACTACATTTTCTGCAACTTTTTGAGGATATCCTAATACTTCAAGTGCAGAAAGAGCTTCTTGTTTATTTATATTCGTATCATTATTAGAAATTTCTTCAACTCCTCCTAGTTTAATCATTTTCTCTCGAAGGTCAAGAATTATTCGTTGTGCAGTTTTTGCTCCAATACCTTTTATACTTTGAATAGTTTTTGCGTCTCCATTGATAATTGCACTTTGTAATTGTGAAGGGCTAAGTGAAGATAACATAATTCTGGCAGTACTGGCTCCAACTCCTGAGACAGATAATAGAAGGCTAAATACTTCTCTTTCAGATTTTTCATAAAAACCAAAAAGAGTATGAGCATCTTCTTTTATTTGTAAATAGGTATAAAGACGAAGTTGTTTCTCTTCAGAAATTTTAGAATAAGTATTCAATGAAATGTGTATCATATAGCCCACTCCATTGCAGTCAATAACTACATAAGTAGGTGTTTTTTCTACTAATTGTCCTTGTAAATGTGTAATCATAAAACTATACAATTAAGGGGGCTAATATAGTTATTTTTTTTCAGTTATTTGTTTTTTTTATTTGAAAGATTTCAACAATATAAATTTAAAGGGAGAATATCTATATTTTAATTAAAATAAGGATGAAGATATTAATATAAATAAAAAAAGCTATCCTTTTTGGATAGCTTTTTTCTATATAAGAAAAATAAAATTATTTTATTTCAAAAGTAGCTCTACGTGCTAATTGACGAGCATTAGAAGAGTTTTTATTAACAGATTTGTCTTCACCTCTACCTTCAAAAGTAAGTCTAGAAGCATCAACACCTCTATCAGTTAATAATTTTTTAACAACATCAGCACGTTTTTGAGATAATTTTTGGTTGTAGTTTTCTCCACCAATTTCATCAGCATAACCAACGATGTTGATATTAGCAGAAGGATTTTTAGCTAAGAAATTAGCAACGAAATCTGCTGCCCATAAAGAATATTTTTGAGGAGTAGAAGCATTGAAATCAAAATAAACATTGATATAACCTTTTTCAATAAGCTCACGAGCTGCATCACCAGAAGCGTAGTTTTCTCCAGCTTTGTTACCAAATTTTTGATTTAGGTAGTTTTCAAGCTCATCAGGAATATTATTGTTGTTAGTATCAATCATTTTGTCAGCTTTGTCATCAAGTTTTTTAAGAGCTTCTTGTGCAGCTGCTTCAGCTTTTGCTATACGATCTTCAAGTTCTTTAAGTTTTTTATCTTCACCATAGAACCAATCTGCGTGAACAGCTTGTTTTCCAAGTGCTATTTGAAGACCTAAAGTACCAGTAAAGTGAGTTCCTTCAAAACCTCTTTTTCCTGTAATAGAATGAGTGTCATAAGTATTTTGTTGTCTTGCATTGAAAAATACAGAAGCATCTCCTAATAAAGTGATTCGATTGCTTAGACGTAATTGTGGTGTTAAACCAGCTGTAAGGAATCCTATATGATCACCTTTGCTAAGTCTATCGCTATTAAGTTGAGAATACCCAAAACCAGCGTGAGCTAATAAACCAAGGTCTCTTGTCCAAGTTTCAAAGTTAAGAACACGTCCTACATTAACAACTCCTTGTAAATTTACATTCCAAAGGTTTGATTCAAATTTAGCAGATTCACTACCATCTTTAAAAGAGTCATATCCTCCACCTAAACGGATACCAAATTTGTTATTAGCCATATAACGAACACCTACATTAGCAGTCCAGAAGTTAAACAAATCTGTTCTGTATCCAGGAGTTAAGCCTCTTACTGGTTTATTTACTCCTCCATTAAGGTCTATTGACCATTTGTTGTACTCTTGTGCTTGAGCTCCAAAAGTAACTAAAGCCGCTAAGGCTAAAATTTGTTTTCTCATAAAAATCTGAATTTTAAAAATTAAATGTATGTTTTAAATTCTTCAATGTGGGGGCAAAGGTAATGAAAAAAATAGAAATTCCAAATATATTTAGAAAAATATTTTTTAATCTATTAGAAATTAGATCATTCCTCTTGCTTTTAGTTCTAAATATTTATTAATACTTTGTAAAGTAAGGTCTTTTGGAGCTGTTAGAATACACTGAATACCATTTCGAGTAAGTTCTTGAACGATAAGGCGTTTTTCAAAGGAAAATTTTTCAGCAATCACCTTATCATAAACTTCACGAATTGAAGAAGATGGTTTATGAATCATCTCTTCTAATTCTGTATTCTTAAAAAATATGACTACCAAAAGATGCTTTTTTGCAATGGCTTTAAGGTAAGGCAGTTGTCTATGGAGACTATTTCTTGTTTCAAAATTAGTATAAAGTAATAATAGACTTCTTTGTTTTAACGTACTATTAATATCTGTATATAAACGACCAAAATCTGTTTCCAAGAAATTAGTTTCAATAGCATAAAGAGTATTCATTATTTTCTCCATTTGAGAAGATTTTCTTTCGGCAACAACCCTATCTTCTATTTTTTGAGAAAAAGTAAAAATACCTGCTTTATCTTGTTTTTTTAGAATAATATTTGTTAGTGCTAATGAAGTATTTATCGCATAATCTAAAAGAGATAGTTCCTCAAAAGGCATTTGCATACTACGACCTTTATCAATAAGCGTATATACATTTTGAGATTTCTCATCTTGATATTGGTTAACCATCAATTGCCCTCTTTTTGAGGAGGCTTTCCAATTAATAGTTCGTATATCATCACCCTGAACATAATCCCGAATATGCTCAAACTCCATAGTATGTCCTATTTTTCGTATTTTTTTCAGTCCAAAATCAAATAATCGCTGAGAAAAAGCAATTAATTCAAATTTTTTCATCTGAATAAAAGAAGGATACGTAGCTACCTTTGCATTTTCACAAGAAATATAACGTTTCATAAGTAATCTTAAGGGTGAAAAAACAAAAGCATTGAGTTTTCCAAAATTATACTCTCCACGTTCTGTAGGTCGTAGGTAATATTGAAAGATTCGTTCATTATATTTTTTTAAGAATATTGTATGACCGAAATTTCTTTTTTGGAACTGAAAAGGAATTTCATCAATAAGATATACATATATAGCTATTGGATATTTGCTTTTAACATTAATTTCAATTAGATTCTCATCACTATTTGAAAGTCTTTCTGGCAAAATACGATTGGCTGTAATACCTTCTTTTATACTGAAAATCAGGATAAAATCAATAAAACAAAGAAAAATGAATACATACAAAACTCCTTGAGCTATGGGGAATAATCTTTCCCAAAAGAAAGATAATAGGAATAAACCCATTAGGCTCAATAACCAAATAAAGAAGTATGAATGGAGGTATAGTTTTTTCATCGTGGAATTTCTACACTTTCTATAATTTGTTGTATAATTTGCTCTGTTTTAATGCCTTCCATTTCTTTTTCAGGAGAAATAATTACTCGGTGTCCTAATACAGGATATGCAGCTTGTTTTATATCTTCTGGAGTTACAAAATCTCTGCCGGCAAGTGCCGCAAATCCTTTTGAAGCATTCAAAATAGCTAAAGAAGCACGAGGAGAAGCCCCTAAATATAAGAAACTATTTTCACGAGTATTTTGGATAATTTTTGCAATATATTCTATTAATTGAGGTTCTATAAGAATATTTTTAACTATTTTTTGGTATTCTATAAGGTTTTCGCTTTTCAGAACTTTCTTTATAGTATTTGTTTTATCTTCAGCTTTTGTTTTATGTTCTCTTGTAATTATTTCTATTTCATCTTCTAATGAAGGATAGCCAATAACTATTTTAAATAGAAAACGGTCAAGCTGAGCTTCTGGTAAACGATATGTACCTTCTTGTTCTATAGGGTTTTGTGTAGCAACAACTAGGAAAGGCTTATTCATATCAAAACGAAGCCCATCAATTGTTATTTGTCTTTCTTCCATTACCTCAAAAAGAGCAGATTGTGTTTTAGCAGGAGCACGATTTATCTCATCTATTAGAACAAGATTAGAAAAAATAGGTCCTTTTTTGAATTCAAATTCAGATTTTTTAAGGTCAAAAACGGAAGTTCCTAATACGTCTGAAGGCATCAAATCTGGGGTAAATTGAATTCTACTAAAATTTATATCTAATGCTTTTGAAAGAAGTTTTACCGTAATTGTTTTTGCTATACCAGGCACTCCTTCCAAGAGAATATGTCCGTTGCTTAATAAAGCAACTAACAGATAATCAATCATTTTTTCTTGTCCAACGATTACTTTTTTTAGTTCGTTGCGTACTTCGGATATTTCAGATTGTAAATTACTAAGGTCTATCCGTGAGGTAAATTCTAATTTATTTTCGTCCATAATGTTATATTTAATTCCAGAAAGTTTGTATCCATTTATCTAAGTTTATAAGTGCTTGTTCATCAGCTTGTTGATTTTTTTCAAAGTCAATAATTAAATGAACAATTTTGGCTATTAGTTCTTTATCTTTGCCTGATTTATTATATAATTTTTCTATAAAAGAAGAATTAATTTCTTGTGTATCAATATTATAAGTGTTGCGAATATGGTCTAAAAAATAAGTTATTTTTTTCTGAACCAAATCAACAGAATCTCCATCTTGGAAATATAGTGAACTTATACTTTGAGCAAATTCAACCGTAGTATTTTCAGGTTTTTTAATGATAGGAATAATACGTTGTTCACGTTTTCCTTTGAAAATTAAATACAAAAGTAATCCTAAAAGCATCAAACGCCAAGTTATTCTCAAGGCAGGTTGGCTCATAATAAAACTTAAATTCCCGTAAACTGTTTTTTCTTTAAAATTCTTATCAAACCAAATAGTATTTTTTTCTTTTGGGAGATAAGAGATAATTGTGCTTGTGTATTTTCGTATTTTAGGAAAATCTTTTAAATAATAATTTGTAAAAACAATAGGCTCTGAATAAAGGAAAATTTTTCCTTTTCCGTGAGAAATTTCAACAAAATTTATATTCTTAGAATCTTCTAAGTAAATATAACCTAAAGTTTTGGTGTTTTTTTCGTTTAAAGAAGTAAAAATACCTGTTATCGAAGCACCATCATCAGAAAATTTTATTCTTTCATTGAAAGAGTTTGTTGTAAGTTCTAGAGCCTTATCTTTTTGATAGAAATAATCAGTTGTTATTTCCACTCCAAGTGTATCCAAATTGTAGAAAAAATCAGATATGAAAAGAGCGTTACTTCCTTTTTCTATATCAGAAAGAATTGTATTTAAAGAAGTTATATCAGGCTCTTCTGTGAAAATATAATTATTTTTTCCTTTTTCAGTTTCTGTTTTAGAGAATTCGTAAGGAGTTATAGCAATTTTCTTAACTTCTTTGTTAAAAAAATGGTCTATTTCCTCGCTAAAAATATAGAAACCATAAGGGTTTGTGTCATTTACATTATAAGTTCTATCCCACTTGATATTATGTTCTGCTGAAAAGACAAAGACTCCTGCAACAATAACAACAACGCTCAAGATAATCAGATAGTTACGAATAGCTTTTCCCATTTATTAATTTTTTTGAGCGTTAATATATTTCTGATAGTCTGCTTTAGCACTTTGATACTGAGCATCATTGATACTAAAATCTCCATACCAAATATAGTTATATACTTTTGAAAGATATATAAAATCAGTTTTTTGATGTTCATTTTTTATTTCTCTTTCATAGTCTGAATTGGTTTTTCTAATATTCCATTCTATGATTTTTTTATCAGAAAGAACTTTCAAAAGCCAAAGATAATATAAACGTATACTTTGTCTTGTATTATTCTCATTTTCAGCTTTTTGTATCATTTGTTGGAAATTTACTTCATTAATATGTTTTTCAACATCATTATATGAAATATCGTTGAATTTTCTAACTTTTCTATTGAAAAACCAGTTGTTTTTCGATTTTAGAGCCCAACGAATAATGAAGAAAATACCAACCATAAAAAGTAAAATTTTAAGGAAATGATATACATCATATACGCTTGGTGTATTTTCTTTTTTTCCAAAAATTATCTCCCATAATTTTATAAAAGAATGGAAAATACCCTCAAGTAAAGTACTAAAGAAATGTTGTCCTTCATTTTTTGTATAATCAAACTCTCTTGAGTTATATTTTTTTGATAAATCATCAAAAGGTGTAACTTTTATAGGGGTTTTATCAACAGGAATGGTTTTTATTAATATTTCACTTTTTTCATAAAGATGATTATTTTCTTCATTAAAAACAGCTCCATCCTCCACCGCTTCTTTTATACTATCTGAAGTATAAAATTCTTCTTCCTCTTGGGCATAAATAGTTCCTCCTATACAAAAGCATAAGAGTAAGATGTATTTTTTTAGCTTATATTTTGTTTTATTTAACTTCATTATCTTGCCCAATAAGGTCTATTTCATTAATTCTTTTATCTTCTTTTTCAGATAAATAAATCATTAATTGTAAAAATACTTGAAAATTAGCAGCTATAGATATTATAATAACTATAAAAAGTATCATTATAAAACCTACAATACCCCATAAAAATCCGATATGTTCCAACTCTACTCCAGAAAGTGCGCCAAAAACAATTACAATAACCGGAAGAATAAGGACAATAATTGTAAAAGTATAAATAATTAGGTTCATTATGGCTGTAGCTCCCCATTTTTCCCAAAAATTAACACTAATTAAATCTTTAGCTTTACCTAATGCATCAAAATAACCCATTTTATCTTTTACAAATAGAAGCGTAGCCTGAGTAATGAAAAGAGTACTCAAAATACTTAAAAATATACCTCCAAAAAATCCTAAAAAAGGTATAAACGAGATTAAAACATAAATAATTATATACGGAATGTAAATGATAAAGATAGAAATAATACCAAAAAGAAATACTCTTCCAAGCATTTTTTGAATGGAACTGAAAATTTCTTTTGCTGTAAAATTTGTTCTATGAGGTTCTTTTTCAGCTAATTCAAGGTATGCTATGGGGTAGCATTGTATTAACAAAAAGAAAAATAAAATAAAGGCAAGTAGAATGAATGACAGAAAAAACACTCCCCCAAAAGAAGTTATACCGCTATTCCAAAAACCTGTAAAATAAATAATTGAGAAATTCAGAATTAAACCAAAAGCAATCATTATTGCTCCGTTAATCACTAAATAGTTAGTGAAAAAGTTTTTAGCATATATTTTAAAAAAGGAAAAAGTGTCATTAATATATGCATTAAAATTTCTTTTTTTGTAAAATGTAAAATTACTCATATTGTTTTGATTTTTTGTGTTTTATAAATGGATAAATAAGAAAATAATAACTAATAAAGCTTAATGTTCCGAAAATAATAGTAATATTTAACCATAAAGGCATTGTGTAATAATATCTGGTAATAAAACCTTCTATAAAGCCCGCTGCTATAAAAAAAGGAACGGTTGCCAAAAGAATATAAAAACTTTCTCTAAAACCAATTTTAAAAGATAATATTCTTGAATATGTCTTCGGGAAAAGTATTGATAAAGCTAGTATAAAGCCAGAAGCCATAGCTATAATAATACTGAAAATTTCCATAGCTCCGTGTAACCAAATTGCTCTCAAACTAGCCTCAAAAGCTCCTGCATCATAGCAAAAATACTGAAATGCTCCTACCATTACACCATTACTTAAGCCAATATAAAAGGTAAAAACACCAGCACTAATACCCGAAAGGAATGCATAAAACGCAACTTTTATATTATTCACCGTAATTCCTATGAAAGAACCCCAGTTGGTTCCTGATTTATAAACAGCCATTGGGTCTCCTTTTTCTATGTTTTCCAATGTCATATTTACATAACTATCTCCTAGTATTTCTCTTGCGTAAAGTGGCTCATAATGAGCAGATAACGCTCCGATGAAACAGAAGAAAAAGAATAGTAAAAATGAAAAATAAATTACTTTCCGTTGCTTGTACAAAAGCAATGGAATTTCATCTGTGAAAAAAAAACTTAATCTATTTTTGTCAATTCTTTTGGTTTTATAAATTTTTCGGTATATTTGCGACACCAAAAAGTTAAGGTAAATAGTCGTATTACTTTTCGGATAATACGTCTGCGAAAAGGACAAATCACCCAAGAGGTGGATATAATTATCAGCCATCTGGTCAGGAGAAATCTTCTGATTTTTGCTCAGGATAGCTTCCACCTCAAGCCATTTTTCCTTATTTTGATTAATAAATGCAACTTCTCTCATACGAGGGGCTAAATTATAAAAAAATGTCGAGAATAGAAATAAAAACAACACAAAATATTTTACTTTTTTTTGACCCTGCTTCTTTAGGAGAAAGAATAGGAGCATTTTTTATTGATTTTCTGATTATTGCAGGGTATAGCTCTTCTATAACTTATTTTATAGGAATTTTATATGACTTAGATTTTATGCCAGAAGACTATTGGTCTATAGGGGCAGTATTTCTTCTTTTGTATTGGCCTGCTGCTTTTTATCCTCTTATAACAGAAACTTTAATGCAAGGGCAAACCGTAGGAAAACGATTAATGAAAATCAGGGTTATAAAAATAGATGGGTATCAGGCTTCTTTTATGGATTTCTTTATTAGATGGAGCTTTGGGCTTATTGAAATTGCTTTTTTAGGAGGCTCTATTGCTCTTATTTCTGTAATAGCTTCTAAATATTCTCAAAGGCTTGGAGATTTTGCCTCAGGAACGGCTGTTATTACTGAACGAAATAAAATGAATATTTCTCATACCATATTAGAAGAGCTTACCTATTCTTACAAACCTTTTTTCACTAAGGCAGAAGTACTTTTATTCTCAGATAGTGATGTACAAATAATCAAAAAGTATCTTAATGAAGGTATAACAAATAAGAACTTTACTATTTTGAATAAGCTAACACAAAAAATAACAGAAATAAGTAAGCGAGAAAATACAATAACTTCAAATAAAGCAGAATTTATTCAACAATTCCTCAAAGACTATAATTATTATACAGGACAATAAAGTGAAAATAGGCTAAAATAATTATTCTTTTAGCCTATTTTTATTGTTTTTTCTCTTCTAAATTGAGTTTTTACTCAATAATCAAATAAAAAATATCATAAGAAGACTAAAAATACATTTTTTAGTCAATAAAATAATATTCAATATCTAAAAATAATAAAATATAATACAATGGCAAAAGTAACAAAGGAAACTCCCTTAATGAAGCAATACAATCAAATAAAAGCTAAATACCCAGATGCACTTTTACTTTTCAGAGTTGGAGATTTTTACGAAACTTTTGGTGAAGACGCCATCAAAACAGCTAATGTACTCAATATTGTATTAACAAAAAGAAATAACGGAACTGAAAATAATGAGCTTGCAGGCTTCCCATATCATTCCTTAAAGACTTACTTGCCTCGTTTGGTAAAAGCAGGTTACAGAGTGGCTATCTGTGACCAATTAGAAGACCCTAAGCAGACAAAAACTATTGTAAAACGTGGTGTTACAGAGCTTGTAACGCCAGGTGTTGCTCTTGATGATGAAATTTTACAAGCCAAAACCAACAACTTTTTAGCTTCTATTGTCATCGGGAAGCATAAAAACGGTATTTCTTTCCTTGATATCTCAACAGGAGAATTCTTAACGGCAGAAGGAGATATTCAATACCTTGATAAATTATTACAAAACTTCAATCCAAGTGAAATATTAGTTTCTAGAACACAAAAAAAAGACTTTTTATTACATTTTGGTGAGAATTTTCAAATTTCAACCCTTGAAGATTGGATTTATACTCAAGATTATGCTTTTGAAACGCTTACAAAACACTTTCAAACCAATTCTTTAAAAGGTTTTGGGATAGATGACTTCAATGAAGCCATAATTTCTGCCGGTGCAATACTATTTTATCTCTCAGAAACAGAACATAACCAACTAAAACACCTTTCTTCTATACAAAGAATTCCACAAGATGAGTACGTATGGCTGGATAGATTCACTATACGAAATCTAGAACTTTATAACGGACAATCTCCTCAGTCTGTAACTCTATTAGACATCATTGATAAAACAATTTCCCCAATGGGTAGCCGAACTCTTAAACGTTGGATAGCTTTACCCTTGAAAAACTTACAAAAAATACAACAAAGACACGAAATAGTAACTTCTTTATTGCAAAAAAAAGATATTTATGAGAAAATTCGTGAAAAACTAAATGAAATAAGCGATATAGAACGACTTATTTCAAAAGTAGCAACGCAAAAAATTACTCCAAGAGAGCTTATTCAATTAAAAAACTCTCTTTTAGCTATTGAACCAATTAAAAAATATATTTATAACTTAGAAAATCCATATATTAACTCTTTTTTTGGTGAAAAATTAGATAATTGTACAGAATTAATAAACAAAATAAGCACAACACTTAATGAAGAAGCTCCTGTAAATATCCTGAAAGGTAATGCAATAAAGCAAGGATACTCAAAAGAACTTGATGAACTTCGTAATCTTTCACATTCTGGTAAAAATTACTTAGATGAAATGCTACAAAGAGAATCTGAAAGTACTCAAATACCTAGCTTGAAGATAGATAATAATAATGTTTTTGGATATTATTTTGAAGTTAGAAATACACATAAAGATAAAGTACCAGAGCATTGGGTAAGAAAGCAAACACTAGTTAATGCAGAACGATACATTACCCAAGAATTAAAAGAATACGAAGAAAAAATATTCGGAGCAGAAGAAAAAATAGCTCAATTAGAGCAAAAATACTTTGCAGAACTTATTTTAGAGGTTTCAAATTATATTTTGCAAGTACAAACGAATGCTTTTTTAATTGGTCAGTTAGATTGTTTATGTTGTTTCGCTCAATTGGCTATTGAGTATAAATATGTTTGTCCTAAAATGGATGAATCTTTTGTTATAGATATAAAAAATGGTCGTCATCCTGTCATTGAAAGAAAATTACCAGCTAATGTTCCTTATATAGCTAATGATATTTATTTAGACAATAGTACCCAACAAATCATAATGATAACAGGACCTAATATGAGTGGTAAATCGGCTATATTAAGGCAAACAGCCCTTATTGTATTGCTCGCTCAAATGGGTTGCTATGTTCCTGCTGATGGTGCAACTATTGGAATTGTAGATAAAATATTTACAAGAGTAGGAGCAAGTGATAATATTTCACAAGGAGAATCTACTTTTATGGTAGAAATGAATGAATCAGCTTTGATATTGAATAATATATCAGAAAGAAGCCTTGTTTTATTAGATGAAATAGGTCGTGGTACAAGTACTTATGACGGAATTTCTATCGCTTGGGCTATTGCAGAGTATTTGCACGAGCATCCTACAAGAGCAAAAACACTTTTTGCTACACATTATCACGAATTGAATGAAATGACAGAGACTTTTTCTAGAATTAAGAACTATAATGTATCTGTAAAAGAGGTAAAAAATAGTGTATTATTCCTTCGTAAGCTCGTAAAAGGAGGAAGTGAGCATAGTTTCGGTATTCAAGTAGCAAAAATGGCAGGAATGCCCCAATATGTAATAGAAAAAGCTAATAATGTATTAAAAAGATTGGAGAAAACACATAAAAATGAATCTACTAAGGAAGCTTTATCTAATAAAAATGCAGATGGACTCCAATTGAGCTTCTTTCAACTCGATGATCCTTTATTAGAAAGTATAAAAGATGAAATAATTAATACAAATATAGATAATCTTACCCCATTAGAAGCCCTTATGAAATTAAATAACATCAAAAAAATGTTATTAGGTAAGTAAATAATATCATTTAATCATCATATTTGTATATAAAATAAATAAATGATTAAATAAATAAAATAAAATCCCTGACTATATTAGGGATTTTGTTGTTATAATTTATAAATAATATATCAAAATAATATTGTATGTTCATATAATAAGTTAAATTGTAAAAAATATCTTTTTGTATATATGAATAATCAATATGTATTAAGATATAATAAATTTGTATGTACATAAGTTCAGTAAAAATATAGTTGTAATAATATAGATAGTATATAATATATTATGAATAAAATATTTTTTTTGAGATACAGACTTATTTTTGTTGAAAAAGATGTATATTTGCACTCATTTTTAACAAAATAAACAAAATATAAAACTCTATGGGAAGAGCATTTGAATTTAGAAAAGCCCGCAAATTCAAACGTTGGGCAGCAATGGCGAAAACATTCACTCGTATTGGGAAAGATATAGTTATGGCAGTGAAAGAAGGCGGGCCACACCCAGAAAGTAACGCTCGCTTACGTGCTATAATGCAAAATGCTAAGGCAGCCAATATGCCAAAAGAAAATGTAGAGAGAGCCATTAAACGTGCTACAGAAAAAGATACAGCAAACTATAAGGAAATACTTTTTGAAGGTTACGCTCCTCACGGAATAGCTATTTTGATTGAAACGGCTACAGATAATAATAACCGTACAGTAGCCAATATTCGAAGCTATTTTAATAAATGTAATGGTACTTTGGGTACTTCGGGGTCTGTGGAATTTATGTTTGACCATACTTGTAATTTTCGTATCAATGCAGAAGGGATTGATGCAGAAGAACTTGAATTGGAAATGATAGATTTTGGAGCAGAAGAAGTTTTTGTAGATGAAGATGGAATTCTTATTTATGCTCCTTTTGAAAGTTTTGGAGCAATACAAAAAGAGTTGGAAAGCCGTAATATAGAGATTTTGTCATCTGGTTTTGAGCGTATTCCGCAAGTAACAAAAGAACTAACACCAGAAGAACAAGCTGATGTAGAGAAACTCCTTGAGAAAATAGAAGAAGATGACGATGTACAGAATGTATATCACACAATGAAAGAAAGTGAAGAGTAAGTATTAAAGAAATCTTTTTAGTGAATATAAAAACATAACTCAATATTTTATTAAATTTGAGTTGTGTTTTTTTGTTTTCAATATTGATATATTTTAATAATTTTATAATTAATTACAAAAAATTGGCAATATATTATTCTTTTCATAATAATTAATATGAATACATAAATTATATTGATTGATATTTTAAAAATTATATCAAAAAATATTTCGTATTTTTGAATAAAATTGTATTTTTGCCCCCTAAAAAAAATTATATGACTGCTATTAGAAATATAGCTATTATTGCTCACGTAGACCACGGGAAAACAACTTTGGTAGATAAAATTTTGCATCATTGTGCTCTTTTCCGCGAAAATCAAGAATCTGGTGAACTTATTTTAGATAATAATGATTTGGAACGAGAAAGAGGAATCACCATTCTTTCTAAAAACGTTTCTGTAACTTATAAAGATATCAAAATCAATATTATAGATACGCCAGGGCACGCTGATTTTGGAGGAGAGGTAGAGCGTGTACTAAATATGGCAGACGGAGGATTATTACTTGTTGATGCTTTTGAAGGGCCAATGCCTCAAACTCGTTTTGTGCTTCAAAAAGCTATTGAAATGAAGTTAAAACCTATTGTGGTTATTAACAAAGTTGATAAAGAAAATTGTACTCCAGAGGAAGTACATGAAGCTGTTTTTGACCTAATGTTTGAGTTAGGAGCAGAAGATTGGCAACTTGATTTTCCAACAGTTTATGGTTCTGCAAAACAAAATTGGATGTCTGAGGACTGGAAAAAGAAAACAGATACTCTTTCACCTCTTTTAGATATGGTAGTTAAATACATTCCTGCCCCACAAATTGAGGAAGGAAATGTACAGATGCTCATAACCTCATTAGATTATTCAACATTTACAGGGCGTATAGCCATAGGACGTTTGCATAGAGGAACATTGAAAGCTGGAATGAATATTTCTTTAGTGAAACGAGATGGCTCTATTGTAAAATCAAAAATTAAAGAACTTCATATATTCGATGGGTTAGGACGTAAGAAAGTAGAGGAAGTACAAGCAGGTGATATTTGTGCAATAGCTGGGCTAGAAGGGTTTGATATTGGTGATACAGTTGCTGATTATGAAAATCCAGAAGCTCTTCCTACAATTGCTATTGATGAACCTACGATGAGTATGTTATTCACTATTAACGATTCTCCTTTCTTTGGTAAAGATGGAAAATTTGTTACATCTAGACACATAAAAGAACGCCTCGAACGTGAATTAGAAAAAAATTTAGCCCTCAGAGTAGAGCCTACAGATAGTGCAGATAAGTTTATCGTATATGGTCGAGGGGTGTTGCATCTTTCTGTACTTATTGAAACAATGAGACGTGAAGGATATGAGTTGCAAATTGGTCAGCCTCAGGTGATTATAAAAGAAATTGATGGAGTAAAATGTGAGCCAGTAGAAGAATTGACAATTGATTTACCTGAAAGTGTTAGTGGTAAAGCTGTTGATTTTGTAACGCTTCGTAAAGGTGAAATGTTAAGTATGGAACCTAAAGGAGAACGAATGATTATAAAGTTCCTTATTCCTTCAAGAGGTATTATAGGGCTTAGAAATCAAATACTTACAGCAACAGCAGGAGAAGCTATAATGCACCATAGATTTTTAGAATTTCAACCTTATAAAGGAGAAATAGCAGGGCGTATCAATGGTTCTCTTATTTCAATGGAGCAAGGTACTGCAATACCTTATTCTCTTGATAAACTTCAAGATAGAGGTAAATTTTTTATTTTCCCTAATGAAGAAATTTATACAGGACAAGTAATAGGAGAAAATTCTCGTAGTGGGGATATTGTTGTAAATGTTACTAAAACAAAGAAACTTACTAACGTACGTGCAGCAGGTTCTGATGAGAAAGTAAAGTTGGCTCCACCTATTAAATTTTCATTAGAGGAAGCTTTGGAGTACATACAAAAAGATGAATATGTGGAAGTAACTCCTAAAAATATGCGTTTGCGAAAAATTTATTTAGATGAAAATGAACGCAAACGTCACGAAAAAGAATTTAAATAAAAATCAAAAGGAAAAGAAATGAAGAATATTTTTTCATTTCTTTTTTTGTATAAGTTAATTTTAACAAAAAATGAAGCGAAAAATCATTATTACCAAAGATGGCTCTACAACTATTGAGATAGAGGGCTGGGCAGAACATTATCATTCTACTCACGGGGCTATCCAAGAGGCATATCATATTTTTATAAAGAATGGATTGTATTTATTTGAAAATCAAAAAGATATATCTATTCTTGAGATAGGTCTTGGTACAGGGTTAAATGCTTTTATTACTTTTTTAGAAACAGAAAATAAAGATAAAATAATTCATTATCAAGGAGTTGAGGCTTACCCAATAACCATAGAAGAAGCCCTTGCTATGAATTATGTAAAAGAATTAAAGCAAGAAAAAAAATCTTTTATTTTTGATAAAATACATACTTCATCTTGGGATGAGTGGAATACTCTTTCAGAACATTTTTTCTTAAAAAAAAGAAAACAATTTTTTAATGAAATAATAGATGAAAATAGTTTCGATTTGATTTATTTTGATGCCTTTGGGGCACGTGTTCAGCCAGAACTTTGGACTGAAGAGATATTTCAAAAAATGTATAATGCTCTAAAAATCAATGGTAAATTGGTAACTTATTCTTCTAAAGGAAGTGCCCGAAGAGCAATGCAAGCAGTTGGTTTTTCCGTTGAGAAAATACCAGGACCTCTTGGTAAAAGAGAAATGTTACGAGCAACAAAAATATAAAAAGGCTTTATTTTATAAAGCCTTTTATTTAATATTTCTTAAAATAGGGTTAAGCTCTTCATCATTATACATTTTCATTTGCTTATATACTTTCATATATTTTCTACCTGCTTCAATATCAGCAAGTAATTGGTCTAAAGCCTCGGATAAATCTTTCTTTTGTTCTAAAAGAATTTGTAATTTATCATTACATTTTTCTTTATGTTCTTTGGAAGCATCAGTTCTATTTACTTCTTCTTGCATATGGTAAATTTTCAGAGCCAAAATAGATAGTCTATCCACAGCCCAAGCAGGGCTTTCAGTATTTATAGTAGCGTTTTCAAGAGGTTTAATATTTTTATATTTTTCTAAAAAATAACTATCTATAAACTCTACCGTATCAGTTCTATCTTGGTTGGAAGCATCTATTTTTCTTTTTAAATCAAGGGCATCAATAGGGTTGATATTTGGGTCTCGAATAATATCTTCATAGTGCCATTGTACGGTATCTATCCAATTTTTTCTATATAATAAATGTTCTATACTTTTTGAATGATATGGATTTTCAAAAGGCTGATAAACGTCATCTAAAATATGATATTTCTTAATACTTTCCCAGAAAATATCAAAGGCTATTTTACTAAACATATTTCTTGTTTTTTTCGCAAATATATTGTTATTTTGTATAAAAAACAAATTTTAATCCATTTAATACCTAATTACGATGATAATACACCGATTTGATGAATCAAACTCTATTTTGCTTCAATTTATTTCAGAACTTAGAAGTGTTGATATTCAAAAAGATAGAATGCGATTTCGAAGAAATCTTGAACGAATAGGAGAGATTTTAAGTTATGAAATGAGTAAACAAATTTCTTATCAAAAACAAACAATAACTACCCCTTTAGGGACAAAAGTTATATCACTTCCAGAAGATAAAATAGTTATTTGTTCTATTCTTCGTGCAGGCTTGGCGCTTCATCAAGGAGTTTTAAATTATTTTGACCAAGCAGACAATGCGTTTATTTCAGCTTATCGGAAGCATCTTTCAGATTCTGAATTTGAAATTTTAGTAGAATATTTAGCTTCTCCATCTCTTGAAAATCATATTCTTATACTTGCAGACCCAATGCTTGCAACTGGACGTTCTTTTATAAATGTATATGATTCATTAAAAAAATTAGGAACTCCAAAAGAAATTCATCTTTTTGCAGTTATAGGCTCAGAGGAAGGCCTACAAAATGTATCTGCTCATTTTCCAGAGAATACTCATCTTTGGATAGCTACTGTTGATGAAAAGCTTAATGAACATAGCTATATAGTGCCAGGTTTGGGAGATGCAGGAGATTTGGCTTTTGGGGAAAAAATGCAGGGGTAAATTATAAAAAACTTGTTTAGACAATATTTTTTTGTACTTTTGCAGATATTATTTTTTAGATTTAAACCATAAAAATGGATATTCAAACAATAAAACAGCGTTTTAGTATTATCGGTAATGACCCTATGCTCAATCTTGCTATTGAGAAAGCAATACGTATAGCTCCTACTGATGTTTCGGTTTTGGTAACGGGCGAAAGTGGAGTAGGGAAGGAGGCTATTCCAAGGATAATACATTCTTTGTCTAATAGAAAACACGGCAAATATATAGCTGTTAATTGTGGTGCAATTCCCGAAGGTACAATAGATTCTGAGCTTTTTGGACATGAAAAAGGAGCTTTCACAGGGGCTACTTCTACTCGGAGTGGTTATTTTGAAGAAGCAGACGGAGGAACTATTTTTTTAGATGAAGTAGGAGAGCTACCCCTAACTACACAAGTAAGACTTTTACGAGTGCTTGAAAACGGAGAGTTTATTAAAGTTGGAGCTTCTAATGTACAGAAAACAAATGTTCGTATCGTAGCGGCTACTAATGTAAAAATGCAAGAAGCTATTAAAAAAGGTCGTTTCCGTGAAGATTTATATTATCGTTTGAGTACCGTTGAAATTTATCTTCCGCCTTTACGAGAAAGAAAGAATGATATACATTTGTTATTTAGAAAATTTGCTTCTGACTTTGCTCAAAAGTACAGAATGCCACCAATACAATTAACAGAAAGTGGAGTACAAGAATTGTTACGTTATCGTTGGAGTGGGAATATACGTCAATTGAGAAATATAGCAGAACAAATTTCTGTTTTAGAACAAAAAAGAGAAATTTCATCAGAAACACTTTTGTCATATTTGCCTGATTTAGAGCCTCATTTTCCAGTTCCTGTTTCTCAAACAAAAACAGAAAGTGATTTTAGCTCTGAGAGAGAAATTCTTTATAAAGTTCTTTTCGATATGAGAAATGATTTGAATGATCTTAAACAGTTGACTCTCAAATTGATGCAAGAAGGGAACACCAATAAAGTCCGTGAAGAAAATCAAAGTTTAATTCATAAAATTTATGGAGATACAGACGTTCATTATTCTTCTGGCATTGAGGAGCCTACTATGATGATTATCCCTCACGAGAAAAATTCAACAACACATAAAAATTATGATTTTGTTGAAGAAATTCAAGAAGAAGAACCAATTTCTTTGCAAGATAAAGAACTTGAATTGATTCAAAAAGCTCTTGAACGTAATAAGGGGAAAAGAAAAGAAGCAGCTCGTGAGCTTGGTATATCAGAAAGAACACTTTACAGAAAAATAAAACAATACGATTTAGAGTAAAAAATAATAATTATTTTATATTGAAAGACTTGGTATTTATAAAAAAAATTGTATCTTTGCCCGAAATTTTTTCCTTGAAAAAATGGATTTTATTTTTATCAATAGCTATATTGTTCACTTCTTGCGGAATTTATAATTTCACTGGAGGGAGTACAGGGCAAGCAAAAACATTTCAAGTGAATTTCTTCCAAAATAAGGCTCAATTAGTTGAACCAGGTATGGATCGAGATTTTACTTTTTATCTACAAGATTTGATAAATAATCAAACTAATTTATCTCTTACTGATAGAAATGGAGATTTAGTTTATGAAGGTGAAATTACTAATTTTACTATTTCTCCAATGGCTGCCAACTCTCAACAGCAGGCTGCCCAAAACCGATTGTCAGTAACTATAAATGTTAGATTTTCAAATGTTATTGAACCTGAAAAAGATTTTGAAAAGCAATTTTCTCACTATTATGACTTCCCTGCTAATTTACAGCTTAGTGCAGTGAAAAGTAATGCTTTTGAGGAAATTTTTGAACGAATAGCACAAGATATTTTTAACGCTTCATTAGCAAATTGGTAATGACACCGCAAGAATTATCATCAGTACTCAAAGACCCTAATAGCATTACATTATCACAAGTCTATGAGTTAGAGAATATTATATATGAATTTCCTTTTTTTCAGGTAGCAAGAGCCGTTCATCTGAAGGTATTATATACACAAGGTAGTTATAGGTATAATAAAGCTTTGAAAATCACAGCTTCTCATATAGGAAATAGGAGTGTTTTATTTGATTTTATTACATCAAATTCTTTTAAAGAAATAAATCCTAATTTTCTTAAAAAGCAACCAAATATGCCTAAAGCGTATTATGATGAAGCAATACCTTCGGGCTTTACAATGTATGTAACTGAAGATGTTTTTCAGGAAAAAGGGAAAATAGATGAAAGTACAGAAAATGTACAAAAAATTATAGGAAAATACACCCCTTCATCAGATAAGAATAAAGAGGTTGAGGAGTCTTTACAGATGGGAAAACCTCTAAATTTTGAAAAGAATGATTCTCATTCATTTTCTCAATGGCTTGAAGTTACTCGTTATAAACCTATTGATAGGAAATCAAGCAAAAAAACAGTTGATCCTTTACCAAATGTAGGAAAAAATGTTTTTGAAGAAGGAGATGTTCGTGCTAAAAAATTTGATTTGATAGATAAATTTTTAGAGACTAATCCTAAAATAGAAGTGAAAAAAGATTACGCTTCCACAGTAGATTTGAGTGAAAATAACTCTGTTGAGCGTAAATTGATGACAGAAACACTTGCTAAAGTTTATTTAGAACAAGGAAAATATACAGAGGCAATACACGCCTATCAAATATTAATTTTAAAGTATCCTGAAAAATCAGGATTTTTTATAGAGCAAATAAAAGCAATACAAAAAATACAACAAAATAATTTATAATTAAAAATAAAGATTTATAGTTATGGTAACATTTAACATTCTTTTAGTAGTAGTACTTTTGATTACATTTTTATTAGTTTTGGTTATTATGGTGCAACAGCCTAAAGGGGGAGGTTTGTCTTCTTCATTTGGAGGAAATGCTCAAGTAATAGGAGGTGTTAAAAAAACGGGTGATTTTTTAGATAGAAGTACTTGGGTTTTAGGCTCTTCTCTTATTATTGTTATCCTTATGGCTAATATTGTTTTAAAAAATAATAAAGGAGAAGTAAATGGAGGAAGTGTATATGATGGTGTAAAACCTGCACAAACTTCTGTACCTGTACAAACTCCACAGGGAAAATAAAAAATCAAAAAAAGTAAAATAGATTAAAAAAAATAAGTTAAAATGGAGCTTGTAATTAAATTAAAAGTAGAATTTTAACTTATTTTTATCTTTTATTTTTTTGGGTATCTTTTATTTTTTTGTAAATTTGCCCCGAAATACTTATTCTAAAAGATAAATTAAGAAACAAAATGATAAAAACAAAGCTTTTTATATTATTGGGATTATTCTCTTTAAGTTCCACATTTGCTCAAACAGAAAACCGGACAGATGTGCAAAATCACTTAAAAGATTTGAGACTTAAAGGAGATGTTAAAACTTTTAAAATAACACCTTACAAAGTTGTAGATTATTTTGGTAAAATAGTAAAAGGTGATAAACAAGATTTCTGGACAGGAGATGTGGTAGTAGTTTTTGATGAAAAAGGCTATAAAATAGAAACTAACAGATATAATAAAGTTGGACAGCTTTCTCAAAAGGTAATCTATAAATATGATGAACAAGGGAAAAGAATTGTCAGAGATGTATATAATTCTTTTGGAAAAATTCAAATGAAGTATATGTATGTGTATGATGATAGAGGAAGTAAAACAGCTTATAATAGCTATACTCCAACAGGAAAACTTCACGATACATATCAGTACTTGAATGATGATAAAGGACGTATGATTCAGGAGCTATGGACTAAGTCTGATAAAACATTTGGATTAAAATACACTTTTGAATATGATGCTAAAGGACAATTAACAAAAACTTGCCAATATACAAAAGATGCAAATACTTTGGATAACTGTACTGCTTACAAATATGATAAAAGTGGTAATATCGTAGAATTAGAAATTTTTAAATCTAACGGAGATTTGAAACGTAAGCAAGTTATAAAATATGACAACAAAGGAAATGAAATTAATGTTAGAAACTTTGATGAAAATGGAAACTTTATTGATGAAAGAAATTATAAATATCAGTATGATGAAAAAGGAAACTGGGTGGAAAGAATAGAGTATGTTAATGATTTCCCGAAAGCATTAATTGAAAGAGAGTTTATTTATTATAAATAATTAATTTAAAATATTAGTAAAAGGTTGTCTGATTAGACAGCCTTTTTTTATGTTCTTAATTAAAGGTATAAATATGAAAAATTATATCATTTCTCAATATTTGCCATAAAGAAATATAATTACTTTGATGTATTTTTATATTATGTCTATCAGGAAATATCTATCATCTGCTAAAAAGAGTAGATATTCATACAGTAAATATAGTGTTTTTAATATATTTTTGTATTTTAATTCTATTCAAAACTATGATATAGAGCGAATGAAGTAATATTATCTTGCTGAAAAATATAATCAAATACCGCTTCTAATACTTTTCCTATTGGAAAAATGAAATCTACTACTGTAAATTCTATTTTTCTAATGAGAAAAATAGAAGACGTAACTCTAAACTATATTTTTACTCATAGTGTAGTTGCATTCAGAGTAGTAGAAAGTTACTTTACTCTGAGGTATATAAAAAGAATTAGGTCTAAACTCTATATTTCTTATAAGAAAAATGAAGTTTAGACCTAATTACTATTATTTATACAATGGTAAATAAACAATTGCTTGTTAAAAAATAGATTTTATTTTATGATAAAAGTATTAAATGAAATGTTTTATAAGTGTTTCTATATAAGAAAAAGATAATTCTTTGTATAGAAACTCTTTTTTTTATGTGGATTAAAGTGCTATCCTAATGCTCGGTTTATATCAAAACTCTCGTCAGACATACCATAGTTCGCAACGGTACCACACCAAGGGCAAGAGTTAGTCCCTTCGCCAACGATGCAATGTACTCCTCCGCAAGAACAAGTAGCCAAAGCGTAGCTATTTCCGCAACAAGGACACGAAGGATTACCAATAAGCTCATCGGCAGATACTTTTAGACTATAATCAGTTTCATTCGATAGCTCTTTATATGTTATTTCATCTATTTTATAAGCACCTTCAAGCATATAGTTACGGGTTTTTATACCATATATGCTGGATTCTCTGAATGATTTTTGGAATTTGATGAGGTATTGTTTATTTGTTTTAGAGCATTTTCCTCGTATTACGACAAAATTCTCATCTGGTATTTGATGTTTTTTGGTAGTATCAATACTTTCTATAAGCTCAGGATTGATTTTCACAAGGTTTATTCCATCTTTATTATCTGTATTCACACGTTCGCTTGTAGTTTTTATAGAGGCGGTAATCCATTTAAAAAACTCTTTATAAGAAGAAGCGCTTGTATTATTGAACTTCAAAACTTGGTTGCTAAGTCTTCCCATTAGTTCAAAATTGGTATTTTCTCCCAAAGAAATAATTACTAAGTTAGAAGAATTTTTGTAATTTGAGTTCCAACGCTCTATAGCTTGCTCGGTATCATCAGTAGGTACGCCATCTGTGAACAAAAATATAAGAGGCTTCCAGTCTCCTTTTCGTTCGAAAGTAGTTTTCACTACATCACGAGATATGGCATTCATTAATTCATTCAGTCCGCTTGATAATGAAGTACCTCCTCCGATAGGAATTTTAGGCGGATAGAAAGAGATAATGTCCTGTAAAGGGGTGATTATCTTACTTTTACCAGCAAAACCAATGATGGAAATCCAAACAGTTTCCAATGCAAAAGGGTCAGATTTCAGCTCTTTGATAATGGTAGCAATACCTTCTTGTACTTGTTCTATAGGTTCGCCTATCATTGACTCAGATACATCAATGAGGAAATAGATGGGTAATCTTCTCATAAGTATTTACATTTGATGTTAATGTTGTTTTATTATTAAATATGGTATGTGTATTAACATAAAAAAGGGGAATACGATGTTTTTTGCACTCTGTATTCCCAAAGATATATTAAAAAGATAGTTAAAACTATAAAATCAAGCTGAAAAAGTATGTTTTCTCTATCTTTATATTAGTTAAAAGCTCGGAATATAGAGAATAAAGCTTCACTTTATTCATTAAAAGCCTTGATATTTTCCTAAATGCTTCATTTTTTATACTATAAATGATAGTAAATATCATTAATTATAGAGAAAACAGGAAATGTTTTATAGAATAAAAAAATCGCTCTATACAAGGAAATCACAAAAGCTATTGTTTAAATCCTAATCTTTCCTAAAAGAAATAAATATTTTTATTGTTTAGTTATTTTAAAGATAATTTTTTTGTACAATATATCCTATTTTTTATCTAATTTTCTTTCAAGAAGTGGCTTATTTTAGCTTGATAAAGTTTCTTTTTTGGGTAAAAAAGGCTCTTTTGCTGTAAGTGAAAAGGCTATCTAAACAATTAAATTCAGTTCCGCTGGTGGTGGAGGTAGTGTCATAGCCTCTCCCGTTCCTTGAGATTTGCTTCCCATCTCGATAGAAGAACTAACCCATTTGAAAAATGTAGTGAGCATATTGGCATCTGTGGTGTCGAGCTTAACTACATCGTGAGTAAGTTCTTGTAAATAAGTAACTTCAGCCTTTGGTCCAGCCGCACAACCTACAATAACACCAAAGTCTAAGGCTTTTACTTTTGGTATAAATTCTCTATATTTTTGAATATCTGAGGGTTTTCCATCGGTAAAGATAAATAATAGGGGTTTCCAGTCTCCTTTTTGGTCAGCAGAACCACGAATAAGTTCTTTATTAACTAAATTGCATACCATTTCAAGGGCTTCTCCGGTGTGAGTAGGACCACTTTCTGGGCATTTTATTTCAACAGGTTGGAAAGAAGCCAAATCAATAAGCGGAATAAGGTTTTTCACTTCTCTATCAAAGGTAATAACGCTGATAAAAAGAGAGTCCATCGCTTGCGGATCAGTTCTAAGCATACTAATAAGCCCATAAAAACCATTATTAAGGGCTTGTATAGGCTCACCATTCATAGAACCTGATGTATCTAAAAGGAAATACGCTAAGAGTCGTCTATTCATAGTGCTAAGAAACTATTATTAATTCACTTGGAGGCGGAGGTAATTGGTCTTTCTTTGTCAAATCAATACCAGATTCTTCTACTTTTGTAGAAGTAGTGGATATTGACGCAGTAACCCATTGGAAGAATTTGGCTATGCTATCAGCATCAGCATTGTCCAAACGAACAACAGAATCCGCAATTTGCTGTAAGATACGGTCATCAGCCCCTTGTCCGGCTGCACAACCTACAATAATTCCTTTGTTAGATTGTTTTAAAGAGTTGAAGCCAGCTTGCCAATCATCAGTAGGAATGCCATCTGTCATAATGAAAACCATTGGTTTCCAGTCTCCTTTCTGTTCAAGAGTTGTTTTTGTAACTTCTGTATTAAGTTTATCAGCAAGAAGTCTAAGAGCATCCCCCATTGCAGTAGTTCCAGATGCTTTTATATCCACCATTTGGAATGAAGCTAAGTCTGTTAAAGGGATAATTTGTTTTGCAACACTATCAAAAGTAATGATACTAACATAAGCAGTTTCAATAGCTTGTGGATTTTGTCTAAGAGAATGTAGCATCATTTGTACGCCATTCTTAACCGCTTCAATAGGTTCTCCAGCCATAGACCCAGAAGTGTCCAATAATAAGTATACAGGTAGTCTTCTCATATTATGAATGATATTATATTTATATTGAAAAATAAAAAAAGAATGTTCATTCGTCTTTACCTAATAAATAAAAGATAAAGAAGAATGAACATAGTTTTGTATAAACTAAGAAATATTATAAGTAGGAGGGTTATTTCTCAAATTTGCTCCATATTCAGAGGAAGAATTTAGCCCTTGTCCATAGCCTGAATTGCCATAATTAGGGTCATTTTGGTTGATATAACTTATTACTTCATAAGTAACATCTTTTCCTCCGGTAAGAATATTGAATATACTCCCAATAGTATAAATAGGTCCCCACGGCAAGCCCCACCAACCTAAAATAAGTGAAACAAATAACAATCCTAAACCAGGAGTTATAGCAGAATTACCTGGCTTAATAAAATGAATGTTGCTTGAACGTTTAAAAGTCATTATAACTATGGAAATGCAATAAGTATAGATAACAAATTTACCTCCCTTATTTACTAAATCACGAATTTGATTTTCTGATAAACCTTCAATATTTTTAATTATTATTTCTTGACTCATTATACTATAAATAATTTTCTACTATACGGTGAATAGTTTGTCCAAGGAAAGAATCGTCAACAGGGTCTCCAATAGCATCAAATTTCCATTCACCATTTTTCTTATATAACTTAGCTAATATCAAGGCTCTTTTACCTGCAAAAGCAGCTTCTGCAGAAACATTATAAGAAGCAAAAACAGAATTTACGCGCTGAGGAGTACCTTCAAACATACGAATTTTAGCATAAGGAATTTGTGAAAAGTCTTCTTTACCAACGTTATTAAGGAAGAAGAATATTTTAGAAATTTTAGGATCTACTCTGTTTAAATCTACAGTAATGATTTCATTATCAAGCCCATCATCTCCGTCTTTATCTCCTTGTAAGTCATCTCCTGTGTGTCGCATAGCGCCATCGTTAGTAGTTAGTTTTCCTTTTGGTAGGCCAAATTGTTGCAAAACTTGAATGTTGTAAAGAGGAGAGTATATATGGTCACACAAATTATTATTGTCATCAATAAGAACACAGCTAAGGTCTAAATCGACGTCTTGTTTATTTTTCATAAGACCAAAAAAAGCTTTGGTTTCTATAGCTCCCCAATTAACACCGATACAAAAATTTTGTAATTTTTCACCAGATTCTTTGCGTAGGTCAATTTTTTGACCTTTTTGTAAATTAATTGCCATTTTTTTAAATTTAAATGATTAATATTCTATTAGTTATATTTGTTTAGGTAATCTTCAAGACCTCCTTTCATACCTACACCTACGGCTTCAAATTTCCATTCACCATTACGTTTGTAGATACGTCCAAATTCTACTGCAGTTTCGATAGAGAAATCTTCTTCTAACTCATATTTAAGTAATTCTTGATTAGTATTAGAATCAAAAATACGAATGAAAGAATTACGAACTTGTCCAAAGTTTTGCCCACGTTGAGCAGCCTCGTGTATAGTAACAACGATACAAATTTCTGCTACATCATTTTCTATTTTAGATAAATCAACAAGGATTTGCTCATCATCACCATCACCATCACCTGTGCGGTTATCACCTGTATGAATAACAGCATCATTAGGAGATTTCAAATTGTTATAAAAAACAAAGTGATTATCAGATACTAATTTTTTATTCTCTCCAAGAATAAATACAGAAGCATCAAGGTCAAAAGCACTTCCTGTAGAAGAACTATTGATATCCCAACCTAAGCCGATTGTAAATTTTGGTGCATTGATACTTTCTCTTTGCCCTTTTTGTAAATTAATTGCCATAAATATAGTTTTTACTTTTTATTAATATTTAAATTTAACATAGAATTCAGAATATTTTTTTCTTCATCAATGTTTAGTTTTTCATTAGTAATATCATTATTTTCAATAGTTTGCTTATATTTTTTTAGTAAATCACTAACATCATCAGGAAAAGAATTTCGAACTTCATTTTCTTTTTCTTGTAATGTTATTATTTTTTTTTCTAATTCATTTAATAAAAAATTAGATTTACTTACGTTTTTCTCCCTATTGAGCTGGTGTTTGAATTCTTCTTTCAAAAGATAGAAACTATTAGTCTGTAAATTCCAAATAAATTCATCTTGAGAGCCTAAAATTCTGAATAGTTCAAAGATTTGATTATCAACATTATATCCGCAAACAAAACGAACTTTAAAATTTTTTACTGATAGTTTTGATAATAATAATCGTTCTACTTTGATATTTTCAAGTATATAAAATTTTGTGTCAGGAGTAACTAACAAATGTGTAATATCATCTTCTCCACGGAAAAAATCTTTTGCATATTGATTAGGGAAACTTCGTATAGAATTGATTTGATATGTTTTATAAACTCCTGTCAATGTGTTATATACGGCATCTAATATTATAGAAATTTCATTGTTATGATATTTTCCGTTTAACTCAAAACTATTTTGCTCGTCTTTATTTATATTTCTTTCAATGAAAGATTTACTAGCATTGATTTCTGTTTCTATGTTTATAATTGTGTTTTCTTTCTGTTTTTTTATTTTTTTAAGTAAATCAGATAAACTATCAGTATATTGTAAATGAAATAATTCTAATTTATTAAGGTCTATATTTTCTTTATTCTTTTCAAAAAAAGAATGAATAATTTCTGTCCTTACAACGATACTTAGAAGGTCTGGTTGTTTGAAAAAATTTTCAAATATTTTTAGTTTTTGTATCCTTCTTTTACTATCATTCAGTATTTTGACTTCTGTTTCCAAGTGTTTTTTTATCTATTTTGTATTTGATTTTTAAGAGTTGTTTCCAAATTTTGTAATTCATTATCAAGCAAACGACGGTTTTGCTCACCTTCTTGCTGAATTTGTTTTACTTCATTCAGGGTATTAATAAGAGATGTTGTTGTATCTCTCAGAGTATCTATTGAAACGATAGTTTGTTCATTAGCACGAGCAACATTGATAGTATTTTGTTGCAAACGTTGAGCATTTTTTCTAAGAATTTCTTCTGTAGTTGAAGATACTCTTTGTTGAATTTCAATATGTTGCTGTTGTCTATGTAGAGCAACTGCCAAAGTAAGCTGATTTTTCCAAATGGGTAATGTAGTGGTTAAAATAGTTTGTGCTTTTTCTGCTATTGAAACATTATTGTTTTGTATCAATCGGATTTGTGGTAATGATTGTAACATAATGAACCTTACTACCTTAAGGTCAGCCAGACGGCGGTCTAATCGGTTAGCAAAATCTCTTTTATCAGATATTTGATAATCTTGATAAGCATTAGGATTGGCTTCCATTAAGGCAAGATCTTGTTTTGTTTTTTCAAAGCGTAAGGTACCTGCAACAATATAATCTTCTATTTTTTTAATAGCCTCTACATTACTACCAAAAATAGTTTGTAAAACAGCATTATCTTTTGTAGAGTTGATAATACCTGCATTTACTTTATTAGAAATTTCAGTAATGTTGTTGATTATTTTGTCATATTTTGTAAAAATATTTTCAACTGAAGTAACAAAGTTTTTCAGAAGAGGTATTTTTTTTAAGAAATTTTTAAAAGAATTTCCTTCTAATTCATCAACATTTACATAATTAAGTTCTATTAATAATTTATTTATTAATTCACCTACTTCTCCAGAATTGGAACGTCTCACATTGTTTAAAAAACTATCACTTTGTGAAGCAAGAGTATTTTGTAATTCTGCTCCAAAGTTTATAACCGAATTCGGGCTGTTTTCTTCAAGAGTTTTTGCAATGTTCTCATACTTAGATGTTTGAGAAGGGTTAATTTTAGCCAAATCTACATTTCCATTCTTATCAATTATTTGCCCATTAGCATCAAGTAGTTGTGTGTCTAAATGTTGTTCCATAGAATTTAAATATTTTTTATAAAAAAAGATAAATAATCTGTCTCTTATACACATCTCCGAGCCCACGAGACCGTACTAGATCTCG
>CALFOY010000341.1 GCA_937919265.1 uncultured Capnocytophaga sp.
GCCAAATGCTTCAATAATGAAATCTGGTGCTTTTTCTATTTTATCAAATAAATATAATATTGTTAAATTAGCTAAAAATTCACATTTATTTTCAGGTTCAGAATTCATATCAGATTTTCAAGGACGAGTTTTTACCATTCAAAAAGTTGTTCCTTTTAACAAAATATTTCAAAAGGAAATAAAAAATAGTAAAGCAAATATAACGACTCGAAATTTTCCTATTTCAGTGGAAAAACTACGTAATCAATTGAAAATAAATGATGGAGGTGATTTGTATCTATTTTTTACAACCAATAAAGAAAACGAAAAAATTGTTATTTTTTGTAATAAAAAACAGATATAAGTAACTGTATAATAATTGATTAGTATAGAAGTTTAATTTCTTTCAATCTATATTTTTTAATAATATTGTCTTCTTCTTCTACTTGTAGCTCTCCTTTTTCAGAAACTCCTCTGATGTATCCTATAATTTTCTGTTTATCAGGTAGTTCAAAAGTGGAGGGTTTGTTTATTCTGAAAAGATGAGAGTGATATTCGTTAAAAATATTAGGATATGTTTTTTCTGTTAAATTATCAAATGTTTTTTTGATTTCATTCAAAATAATAGTTAAAACTTCATTGAGGTCAAAAGTTTTTCCTGTTATTTTTTGAAGAGATGAAACATTGGGTAAATTATTAAAAAAAATCTGATTGACATTCAACCCTATACCAATTATACTTGTAGAAATATATTCTTTTTGTAAAGAATTTTCAATAAGAATACCACAAATTTTCTTTCTTTCTGACAAAATGTCATTAGCCCATTTTACAGATAAATCAGGTATGTATAATTTTTTCAAAGCTCTAAATATAGACAAAGAAATGCACATATTAAGGATAAAATGGTGTTCAGAATGGAAGTTTTCAAAACGTTTTAAAATACTGAAAGTTAGGTTTTTATAAGGTTCAGATTCCCATTTTGCTTCTTGTTGCCCTCTACCAGCAAATTGATTAAGAGTCCATACAATGGTATTATCTTCAAGGCTTTTTGTTTTTAAAATTTCCTTTAAATATGTATTTGTAGAATCTATGGCATTGAGTTTGATAATCTGCATAATTAAATTTAATGTATAAAAAATAACTCATAAATACTAAAAAAGGAGTTTAGAAATGAGTTTGTTAGATAAATCAAATCAAAATTTCGAGATAGCAGAGGAT
>CALFOY010000342.1 GCA_937919265.1 uncultured Capnocytophaga sp.
TCCAAGGGAACTCCTTATCAACTGGAGCCATTGGGTCTTTAGGGATTTCCTCCCATAACCGACAATCTAAAAAAACAGGGACACCATTGAGTCCTGAATGATTTGTAAAAATAGCATAATAATTCATACTAAAATATATTTTAAAATTTAACCTAATTTACAACCTGAAGCCTTCTTGCTTAAAGGATTCCCCCCGCTGGTGCAAGCTTGTAGCTTGTGCCCAATTCATAATTCCCCTCGCACTATTTAGAGTGCTTTATAGGTTTTAGTCATTTTGTATTTTACTAATAGTTAAGTTATTGTGCTTTTAACAACACATCTGATACATTACCAAAATAATACTTTTTTATATTACTAGGTAATATCAAAAGACTTTTACTCCACTTTCTTCCAGAGCAGAAAGAATTTTCTCATTAGGTCTATTTTTTCCACAACCAAAAAGACTCAATTTTTTCAAAGATTTCATTTCTAAAAGAAATTCCCAACTGGAAATATATTTGCATGTATTAATCCATAATGCTTGAAGACTATCCATTTCAGCCAACTCGCTTACATCAGTAAGATGCGAAAGTGTAGCTAATTGTAAATGCTCTACACCTTTAATCTTAGAAATCCCTTCAAGAGAAGTTATCTTGCCACTGTTGATTTTCAAATGATTAAGATCTTCTAATCCTGATAACTGATCCAAAACATTTGTATCATTTACAGCATAAAAGACAATTTCGTCCAATCGTTTGTAATATAATAACTCATTCATTACCTCGTCACTGTATTTACACGAAATACTTCTGAGCTTAGGTAAGTTTTTTTGCTTGAACTTAATACTACCTTGTAAAACAGATATGTATAACAAATTAGGAAATATCTCATCCTTCATTGTCCAGTTCAATTTTTCTGTTTCTAATGCAATCAGGTTTTTAAAATGACTCCAGTCAATCTTTTTAATTAATTGAGGTGAGATCACAAGGTATTCCAAGTTTGGAAAATCATAGGTACAAGCAGGAAGATCCGTTTCATTTTTTCTTCTTATTTGCAATTGTTTTACAGTTGAAGGAAAATTCCTCTCATTCCATTTTTGTAACTGTCCCTTTTCTATAAAATCCTTATACACATACATAGTATTAAAGCTATCTTCATATTCCCAAACTATATAATCTTTTTCTCTTGGGTATTCTTTGCTGATAGTAAAATCATTTACTCTTTCCATTTAGCTTTATTTTTATAGTTATATTAAATCATTGATAGTAATTCCTTTAGGCACATATTTAGCCGCACTATTAAGCATAAAGTTCTCTTTTGTACCATTATACATCATAATTGCATCAGGAAGGGCTACTAAATTGCTTTGAGGTTTCTCATTTATTTCTTTTCCTCCATTAGGGAGAGAATAGTACCAATACACTTTTTCTCCTAGTTTTCTAAGAATATTATAAACCTTATTTTTCCATTTCTTTTCTTCCTCATCTTCTGTGTGATAAGAATCGGCTATTCTACCGTGTTGTAAGCAACCTTTCTGATAAATATCTGGGTGAGAACGTAAAAATTGCATTTGGGCTCTTCCTAAACAATCAAAATGATAATAATCACCATACATTTTATAGTTTTTCTGTAGTTCTTCTTTATTTATTAAATCAAAGTTAACTATAGAGAAGAACTTACTATCAAGTATAGAAACATCCTCAAAAAGTCTTTTATCTATATCTGCTTCAAAAGAAGGAGTGGTGTCTAAAAAATAAATATTAGGATTAAACTCCCTCAGTGTTTTACAAAATAAATGTTCGTCATTAGGAGTCATAAATAGCTGACAATCTCTTGTCTTTTCCATATTTTTCTCAGTTATATTTTAATAAGTTTTTCTACTGCTTGTATGTGAAAAATACCCCCGCTGGCGCGAGCGTGTCGGTCGTGTCTCTATTGCCCCTAATTCACCCGCTGGCGCAAGTCACATACTCGCTTCCAAGTATTCAGCGACTTTAGCTTGTGCCCAATTCACAATTCACAATTCCCCTCGCACTATTTAGAGTGCTTTATAGGCTTAAAAACGCTTATCTCTATGGTAAGAGAAATAGCAGGGTAGTTCTTTTGTATTATTTTGATTAGTAAGTTATTGAAAATTTAACAACACATCTGATACATTACCGTGCCTAAGTGGTCGCCTATAATAGAGTAGGCCTTACCATTTATGAGTTTAGCTGTTGGCACAAAACTCTCAAAGACCCAAGTAGTAAGTTACAAGTTTTTATAAATAGGAATTGCACCTTCGGGGAATTCTAAATCTCTTTTCTTAATATCTTCATAAAACATATAATCCAACCAAAATGTATTGTCAAACTTTAAATTTCCTGATAATAAAGAGATAGTTCTATCTCTCCATAGCTTTACATCAGATGAAGTAGGATTTTTACTTAGCAAATTATTAATTCGTTCACAGTATTTGTCAATAGAATCTGATATATATATTTCTCCTATAAAATGATATAGACAGTGTAAGAAAAAATCTTTTTGCAGACAACTGTTATCATTTGCTAAGTTGTATACCAAATCATCATTCTTACCATTCATCACATAATAATCCCAATCAGAAGCAGGCCACTTATCATCATTCTCAAGCCAATTCAATACATCAATATTATCTGGTTCATAAATATTCATAAGTTAAAAAATTAATTACAAGAGTTTGAATTATATTGTGGGTGAGTTTCATCAATAGGAAATAAATGTACCCCCCCGCTGGCGCAAGCTTGTAGCTTGCAATTCATAATTCCCCTCGCACTATTTAAAGCGCATTATAGGCTTAAAAAACGCTTATCTCTATGGTGGGTAAAGGAAAATAGGACTTTAATTATTTTGTATTGTATTGATTAGTAGATTGTTGAGATTTTAACAACACATCTGATATATTACCTCTACATATTATCAATAAAGAAGAATCATTAATTGTGATTTCTTCTAACTTGTTATCTAATTCAAAAGAATAAGGGGCTTCAAAGAAAAAAGCCATATTTTCATAAATAGAATTAGGTATATAAAAGTAATTTTCATCATCATCATATTGAGCTGTAGGATAGGTATTCATAAACTCTCTTAAAGTACTCCCTATTCCTATATTTTTGATTTTCCCTAAAAATTTATTATAGAAAGATATTTGAGCTATTTTATTGTACAATAAATTAATTTTTATGATGATACTATCCATAAAAATAACAATTAGAAAATGTTCATCTAATTCAAAAACAACATTTCCTTGTTGATATTCATCTCTTAATAATTTTTCAAATGAAACTATAGAATTTCCTAAGTAAACTCCCTTAAGTCCATTAAACTGAATAGGTAATTTCAATATACTCATTTTTTATCACAACTATTATTTTCCCATTTCCCTTGATCATTAAATATCCCTTTATTTCCTTCTTTATCATAGTAGGTAGTCTTTTTTTCCCCCGCTGGCGCAAGCTTGCAGCTTGTGCCCAATTCAAAATTCATAATTCCCCTCGCACTATTTAGAGCGCATTATAGGCTTGAAAAACACTTTTCTCTATGGTGTATAAAGGAAAATAGTGGGTTAGTTCTTTTGTATTGTATTGATTAGTAGTCTATTGAAATTTTAACAACATATCTGATACATTACCAAAAGTTTAAACAGCTTCAACACATCTGATACATTACCCATTATTCTAAAATTGTGTTCCTTAAAATATCTATGAACTCATTAAATGTGTCACATATAAAATAAGTATTATTTTCACTATTTGAAGCCTCAAAAAAGTGAGAATGATCATAGTAATAAATACCTTTAGAAAAATCACCATTTTCTACAGTTACCAGAAGGATCATTCCTCCTCCAAAATCCCTTCCAATAATCAGACTTTCAGCAGGAAGGTCATCTTTAAACTCTTTATGTATTTTTATACATTTTTCTATACCATAAAAAATCTCTAAAAGGATATAGTCCTCTAATCCTTTTACATAAAAATAGCCTTCATCAATAGTAGCACCATCATTATCTACTAAAAAATTGAAATAATCGTTAGGTAACTTAAAACCTAAAAACTCTTGAAAGGAAAAAGTCTTTGAATAATCTCCTTTACTAATTGCTTTTATTTTCATAATAATAGAAATTTTTAAAATATTAAACTTATTTTCTTTTAGAAGTAGCACATCCTCCTTAGTGAGTAAACCCACTGGCGCAAGCTTGTAGCTTGTGCCCAATTCAAAAATCATAATTCCCTTCGCTCTATTTATAGCGCATTATAGGCTTAAAAAACGCTTTCTCTATGGTGTATATAAGGAAAATAGCAGGGCAATTCTTTTGTATATTAGATTATTGAATTTTTAACAACACATTTAAAACATTACCGCATTGCCCATATTAGCCA
>CALFOY010000343.1 GCA_937919265.1 uncultured Capnocytophaga sp.
GCTCTGATTCAAGTAATGAAAAGCATACTTTACCTTGTGTAATTTATTGAGATTTGGCACAATACTCATATCAATAGGTCGATTATCATCTCCCAATGAAATATAATATCCTTCGCTTGTTTTTACCATTTCAAGGGCTTTTACATAAGTAGCATTCTTAATGGGTAGTACAAATCTATCGTTACCATACTTATCACAACTCCACAAATTACCATCTTTAAAATCCAACAAATACTGTTCAAAAAGCTCTCCCTCACTTCGGTACTTGATAAAAGTAGCCTCAGTAAATTTTCTCTTACAGCCTCTTGCTCTCAGATCTTTAGTGATTTCCATAAGATCAGTCCCATTGTAATCCATTACATAAAAAGTATTATCATCATATAACAGATTTTTGTCATAACTATTGGTTTTTTGAAATTGTACGGTTTTAGCATTGAGTCCCTCTATCTTTTTTAAAGTATATGTTCGGTTATTATACTCATACACAAAGTTTTTATCTTTTAACAAAGTAGTATGTTCCAATTCAGCAATAACAGTAGGGTACTTGGGAAAATCAGGCATTGGAGTAGTGAAAAGTTTCCCATCTTTCATAGCTACCCTCACCCACTTACCATTTACATAAAAGCAATTATTCCTAAAAGTTTGAGTAACACTATTAGTAGGAAACATTTTGACAGCTCTTACACACTGCTTCATATTTGTATAATCTCTAAAATACTCCACAAAATAGTAATCATTGGCATTAGCAATGATTAATTCATTTTTATCCTCCACATCTGTAATAACAATATGAGCCTCTTTACTATCAAAAGGCAATAAGTATTTTTCATAAGAAGTAATCGCAATTTTATTACGATTACTATAGTATTTTTTTACTAAATACACTTTTTTACCTTCTATTTTTAAACTGAAGTCTTCATAGAAAGTTCGTATAGGACCTGCATAACTTTTAGCAAGAGACCCTAACAAGACTAATAAAAAAAAGATTCTTCTCATTCTTAGACAGATATTTTAATAATAGACAATACTCCTTGTGTAATGCCGTACGCAATGGGAATTGGTAGTATCCTTTTTGTGAATCCAATTGCCGTGTATTATTCTTGTCCGATACAGAGGTAGTATATTATTGTATATTATTGTACATTTGCACAGCCCCAGCCGTCGTAATTACCTTCAAAAGGAGAAGCGAGTTCTAACAAATCCCATACGATATCATCGATATCCAAAGGACTATCTTCACGGGTGGCTTCTACCATATAGGGATATTCTTTTCCTTCTGCTTTTCGATCTTCTACAAATTCATCATCGTTAAAACGCACTTTAAAACCTTTAGCTTCAGCTTCTTTGGCAAAAGCCTGTTGCTGAGCCGCTTCTTTGAAGTAGAAAAAATGGTCGATTTCTCGAGGTACTTCCATCTTATCGCCATTCTTTTCGAGTTGCATTAGCACTTTGCGGTTTTGCATTGTTTGGTAAGAAAACTCATCGGGGTAGAGGAAACCGAAATAATCTTCCCACTCGGGGTCTTCGGCTATATTATACCCCGACTGATAGCCTTCAAAAGTTTGTAATGCTTCTTCACAAGTTTTTGCCAATGCCTCTGCATTTTGGGTATAAAACCAGAGTTCTAAAAACCCTTCCGATCTTACTACCCCTGCTAATACAGCCCCTGTAGCTCCCGCTTTTTCGCCTATAGCATCCTCTATATCGCAAAGGATAGGATATTCTTCATTGGAAGAAAGTCCGTCAGGTCTAGGGTTTTGCATTTTGATATAGAACTGCAAGCGCTGTGAGAGTCCTTCGAGAGGAGCGACCTCAATCAAGGCTAAATTAGTGCGTATAGAGGCAGGAGCGCCTTCAATACGGCACATAAAGAAATCCCAATTTTGGGGGAGATTTTTATTATTCATAATATTCGTATTTTATTGTTTCTATGTTATGTAAATCGCGACTGCCTGTTAAGGTTGTTTTCTTTATGGGGTTGTGGTGCTTATCGTATTCGTACTCGTAGATTTCTTCACTTTGTTGTTCCCCTTCTGAAAAATATTTATTTGAGATTTCATCCTTATTTTCATTATAAGTAGAAAGAACTTTAACAAACTTTTTATAAATCTTATATTCCATTTCTATCAGATTATTTTGGTTGTCATATTTATATCTAAATACTTTAGCTGTGGACTTTCCTTTTGGATACGTAATTGTCGTTACAGTATCGTAATATTTGTCATTATAAGAATAAGTTGTTTGTGAGGTTAAAGAATCTTTTTCGCTAATAGGAATGGTGTTCTTTTTGGAGAATCTTCCTTTTTTATCATAAGAATAAAGATTTTTGAAAGCGTATTGGTCGTTTATATATTCATCACTTTGAATTACTTTACCTACTTGGTTATATTTATAATGAATAGTTTTTCTATCTAAAGGAGCGCCTTGATCAGAAAGAGTTACTACTGTTTCAGTAATGAGGTTATGCTGAGTGTCGTAAACATAATTTGCTGTTGTAACCTCCTTTTGAATATCATCATACGTTTTTATTTGCTGAACATACCCAGCTGTATTAAAGGAAATAGTTGAGGAGATAGTTCCAGAACCCTCATATCTGTGTGGTAGGTAATTAGACATCATTTTCTTGACAGCTTCTAGCTTTTTAACTTTTCCGTGAAGGTTCAAACTTTCCCAGTTTTTTTTGGGTAGAGTAGTGAATCTTTCTTGTGCGTTGCAAGCCAATAGGCAAAGAGCAAAGGCTAATAATGTAGTAAGCGTTTTGTAATTCATATAAGTTTGATTTATTATTAATTACTACTAGAAATATGGTAAGTTTAGGTTTCCCAAAATAGTAAAAGAGCTTCTTCGATGGCGGTGGTATCATCTGCGGTGGTAT
>CALFOY010000344.1 GCA_937919265.1 uncultured Capnocytophaga sp.
ATAAAAAAACTCATTATATGTGTAATAAAGGATTTATCAATCTTTTTTAAAAGTTTATTTATTTTTTTGTTGATTTTTTTGGGTTTATTTCGTATATTTGCCCAATCAAAAATTCATAAGCAAAATGAGTATCGAAAGACCAACGCCAATTGACCGAGAAGTAAATTGGGATAAAACTAGAACTATAATGAGCCGTACCGATGCAGCAGGTACGATAGATTATGTCAATCAAGTATTTTGTGATGTTTGTGGATATTCTGCCGAAGAACTTTTGGGAGCTCCACATAATATTATCCGACATCCAGATATGCCGAGAGTTATTTTCAAGGTGCTTTGGGATAATATTCAAAAAGGTATAAACTTCCACGCTGTAGCGAAAAACTTAGCCAAATCTGGCGAATATTATTGGGTTGTTACCGATTTTGATATTATAAAAGACCCTGAAGGAAGAATAGTAAGCTATCTTGCTCGCCGTACCTCTGTTCCAAAAGGAAGTATAGATAAATACATAGCCCCATTATATGCTAAAATGCTACAAGTAGAGCAAGTAGGAGGGATGGAAGCCAGTGGTGCTTACCTTGAAAAATTCTTGAAAGATAACGGATATAGAGATTACATCGATTTTATTGAAACTGCTATTTTGGAATTTAAAAACTAAGTTTTCACAAAAAAATAAAAAAGCTATTTTCTGTTGTAGAAAATAGCTTTTTTTAGGCTTTATTTTTTAATATTTTACATTTAACTTACTTCTTCTTCTTTTTTGTAGAAAAATAAAAAATATACTATCGTAAATAACAATAACAGCCAAATATAATAAGCATAAGAAATCATCAAAGGATAATTTATATCTATATCTAAAAGTTTTATCAAAAATAAAATCTGAGCTCCGTAAGGAATAATGCCTTGCACTACACAAGAAATAATATCAAGAATTGAAGAAGTTTGCTTAGCTTCAATACCAAATTGTTCACTGATTCTTTTAGCAACTGGAGCAGTTATAACTATAGCAACTGTATTATTTGCAATGGCAGCATCTATTATCCCAACCAAAAAACCAATTCCAATTTTTGCTTTAAGTTTTGTATCAACAAATTGCATTATTTTCTTAGTCAAAAAATTAATTCCTCCCTCTTTATCAATCATATACGCCAAACCTCCCGTAAATAAGAAAACTAAAAATATTTCATTCATTTGAGCAAATCCATCATATATTTTTGAAGTGAAAGAAAGCCAATCAAGGCTACCTTGTAAAATACCAATAAGCCCAGAAATAAACGTTCCTAACAAAAAAGTAACAAAAACATTAACGCCAAAAGTTGCCAAAACTATTACAAAAATATAAGGCAAAATAGTAATCCAAGAAATAGGAGAGGGGGATGAGGCATTTATAGCATCAGGCTGATGTAATGAAATTCCTATACAAACCAAAATAATTACAGATATAAGCATCGCTGGTAAAGCTATTTTTACATTCACTCGGAATTTATCCTTCATTTCACATCCTTGTGATTGTGTAGCTGCTATGGTAGTATCTGAAATAAAAGAAAGATTATCTCCAAACATAGCCCCTCCTAATAATGATGCTGCTATAAGTTCAACATTTACCCCTTCTATATGAGTAAAACCTGCTATAATCGGAGCTAAAGTAGTTATAGCCCCTACAGAAGTTCCGGAAGCAAATGATAAAAAAGAAGCTATCAAAAATACTCCTGCATATAAATATTGCAATGAAAGATAGTTCTCTGTTATTTGTACAAAAGTATTTGTAGCACCTATGCTAGATGTTACCACAGCAAAAGCTCCAGAAAATAGAGCTATCATACACATTATAAGAATATTAGGATTACTACAACCTTTTATAAAATTATCCAAATTTTTCCTGACAGAATTCTGACGAAAAATAATAAATGCTGTAACTATTCCTAAAAGAAGAGCTACAGGAACTTTTAAGAGATAAAAATTTCCTAAATAAATACCAGATGCTAAAAAAACTCCCACAAAAACTAATAATGGGAATAGAGCATATCCGTTTGTTTTTTCTGATGAAGACATTTTTAATAAAAACTATTTTAAAATGCAAAATTAGTATTTTGTTTTTAATAATTCATATA
>CALFOY010000345.1 GCA_937919265.1 uncultured Capnocytophaga sp.
GATTGAAGCTCGCATTCACTAAAGTAGGGATGAAAAAGACTATGAAATTGCCCATCATCAAAGGCAAATAGTACATTCCATTTAAGAAAGTGTAAATTAACAAAAAAGGTACTGAGGCATATAGCACGACTAATAAGGCAAAAAATAATTCTTTGAACACATCGTCCTCCAGTTTGAATTTGTTGAAAAACAAGCGATAGAAATAGCAGTGGAAGACACCAAGGGTCAAGGTACAGATTTGATAGAAAATAAATTCACTTAGGGTTTTCCCTTCAAAGAGGCGGCTATATCCTAAAAAGGCAATGACTGTATATACCAATACTGTTAGGAACAGATAGATATAGATATTGGTTTTATACTTTTTGAACTCAGGGACTTTCTTTGAGAAAATAATAGTAATGGCTATACACATAGCCACTAAAAATAGCAGTAGTATCAACAGTTGCGGGTCGAACAAATTGATGAAATAATTCTTTAACTTTTTCATATACAAGTGTTATAACCTAAGATAGGGTCATTATTTTCTTTTAATTCAAATTGACTTTCTTCTTCTGAGAGCAATACACTTAACTGGATTTCTACTTCCAAAGGGAAAAAGTGCTCACAGAACATTGTTACAAATTTTTCTTTATTGCCCCCAAGTATATAATCAGTAAAAGCAGAATGCTTTAAGGGACCTATTTCAAGGGTCAGGTGCTTGGTATAATCTTCATAGGCTGTACCTGTGATCATATCCACTCCTAAGTAAATGTCTTCTCCCAAGCAAAAACCTTGTGATTCATCAGAATAAGTAGCAAACTCTCTTTCTTTAAGCTGTACTTCTTCACCTAAAAGTTTTGAAAGTATTTGTACTGTAAGGGGTATATTACCTACTATTTTGTAGCTATAAGGCAATAATCGTATAAACTTAGAGACTAAGAGCGTAGGAAAATCTTTTGAAATACCCCAGAGTTCATAGAATAGTGTAGAAATTTCGTTAGCATTGAGTTCCTTAAAGCTATCTTGTTCAAAGGATTCTATTTCTACCCCTAACTTAAAAATTTCATTCTCAAAAGGGCTAAAAAAGGTACGAGCAGCTTTTTCTTCTTGTTTCCTTTCTCTGTAATCTTTGAGCATTGTTTCTACACCCTTGCCTTGAGTTTCATTCTTAGCATGGTGAGCAACGCTTTCGGGGAGTATATCGTACAAACTATCACGAGAAAGGCTTACCTCTATCAATTGGGTAGGATCGTAGTTGAAATCAGTAAGCTTTGCACTTAGTACATCGGTGCGATAACCACGTACAAACTGTCCTTGGTGTTTTACTATATATTCGTTGTCAGAGATGATTCCTTTGTCTAACAAATGGTTTAATAGCACTTCTGCCCTTATATCATAAGGTAAGTGATTTATCTCATTTATAACTCCTATTAGGTATTCCATTTTGATAGTTCTTCAACGTTGCAAATGTACAAATAAATTACAAAAACGCAAATTTTTGTTTTTATTTTTTCTCTTTGAGCCTTCCAGCACTTGTATAGCGTTTTTGGAAGTACTCATCATTGAAATCATAGATATTTAGCCCTTGTGTGGTACAAGCCAATATCCTGCCATTTCCTAAATACAAACCTACATCGGAAATAGGTTTGAACTTATC
>CALFOY010000346.1 GCA_937919265.1 uncultured Capnocytophaga sp.
CTCGTGGGCTCGGAGATGTGTATAAGAGACAGAAATAGATATCATTTTTATAAAAATAATAAATGATTTTATAATTATTATGATGAAAATAACAAAATAAGAATAAAAATCAATTCTTAGTATAGTATTCTATTAATTTCGGTTGAAGAGAGACGATGTATTAATATTTTTTTTACCTTTGCAAAAAATATTTTTATGAACCAGAACCGAAGCACAAGAAATTCGGGCAAACGAGGAAGTAGTCGCTATGAAACTCCAAAATTTGCCCAAAAACGAGATAATAAAAAAACTTCTTCAACGGAAAAACCTTATGAAAAATATAAAAAAAATACATATTCTGAAGGTGCTCCGTATAGAAAAAATTTCCGAAAAAGAGAACTTGAAGACTCTTCAGAAAATAAAGGTATTCGACTCAATAAATATATAGCTAATGCAGGAATTTGTGCGCGTCGAGATGCTGATACTTATATCGTTGCTGGTAGTGTTGAAATAAATGGGAAAGTAATGACTCAGCTCGGATATCGTGTGCAACCTACTGATACTGTGAAGTTTGATGGAAAAGTAATTTCTTCTGAGAAAAAAGAATACATCCTATTGAATAAACCAAAAGGATTTATCTCTACCACAGATGATGAAAAAGGTAGAAAAACCGTAATGGAACTTATCGCAGGTGCTACTTCTGCTAGGGTAAAACCCGTAGGACGCTTAGACCGCCCCACAACAGGGCTTTTATTATTTACAAATGATGGAGATTTAATGAAAAAATTAACTCATCCATCACACGGAGTACGTAAAATATACCACGTGGTATTGAATAAAAAACTTGAATTGGCAGATTTTCATAAAATTCAAGATGGTTTAACTCTTGAAGATGGTTTTATTCAGGTAGATGAAATAAGTTTCATAGAAAATGCGCCTCATAATGAATTAGGTATAAAAATTCATAGTGGTAGAAATCGTATCGTGCGTCGTATTTTTCAGCATTTAGGTTATGAAGTAGAAAAATTAGACCGAGTGGTTTTTGCTGGGCTTACCAAAAAAGACCTTCCTCGTGGACATTGGAGACACTTGACTCCACAAGAAATTATTAATTTGAAAAATATTCGTTAATTGAAAATTTTAAAAAAATGAGAAAATATTTATTTATAGGAATATCAGTAATTCTATTATTTCTAAGTGGTTATGTCTATTTTCAATATTATTTTGTCTTTGGAGAAGGAGTAAAATCGGGTTATTTAAACTATGCTGTTTATAAAGGAAATGTATTCAAAACTTATGAAGGCAAACTTATACAAGAAGGTTTTGCCCGAACAAAGTTAGGAAGTGGTGTACAAAGTAATGAATTTGAGTTTTCTATCCAAGATGAAAAAATTTTCAAAGAGTTGGAAACCAATTCAGGAAAGTATTTTGACCTTCATTATAAAGAATATCATAATGTTCTTCCTTGGCGAGGAAACACAGTTTATATAGTGGATAGTATTCTAAATATGCGCTAGAATTTACTAAAATTTTGAGATAATAATAAATTTAAATCTTCTACCGAAATTCCTTTTATTTCAGAGGCTTTTTGGTAGATTTTTTGTATACAAATATCAGCATCATCAGTTTCTAAGAAAAAATTTTCTATAGAGAATGTAGCCAATATATTTTGTAATTTTTCATCTTCTAAAAGAGCTTTTCCGAAAGAAAGTTTTATGTTATTTTTAATCAGCTCATTAGCAACGGTTATGTTTTTCCGAAATCCGTGCAAAACCCATAGCTGTTGTGGTCGCATTTCTTTTTTTATAGCAATAACTTCACTGAAACTTTTTACACAATGAATAATTAGAGGTTTTTTAATATTTTCAGATAAAGTAATATGCGCTTTAAAAATTTGTTTTTGTAATGAAAAATCAGTATTTATATTTTTATCTAACCCACATTCGCCTATGGCTTTACAGTTTTCTAAAATACTGTATTTCATTACGTTATTTAATTGTTCTTGCCATTTGTCTTTTATAAACCAAGGATGTATTCCTATGGAAAAAGAATGTAGCTCAGGAATATTTTCAGGATAATAATTTTGTATTTCTTTATGATTTTTAGCAAAATGTGTGTGAATATTAAATAACATTTATTATCAATTAAAAAGCAAAATTACGGATTTATTTTAATAAATTAAAATTTTATAAAATATTGATTTTAAGTAATATAAAGTAATAAACTATTATTTTTTCAAATAATGAAAAATAAATTTTATCTTTGCAGTTTTTAAAAGTATAATAAAATGAAGATAATTTCATACAATGTAAATGGGATACGTGCTGCTATGACAAAGGGATTAACCGAATGGCTTGGACAAGCTATGCCTGATGTTCTTTGCCTTCAAGAAATAAAAGCTATTGAAAGCCAGATAGATACACAGCCTTTTTATGATTTAGGATATCATACTTATTGGTATAGTGCAGAGAAAAAAGGGTATAGTGGAGTAGCCATTTTGTGTAAGGAAGAGCCTAAACACATTGAATATGGAACAGGAATTGAACATATGGATAGGGAAGGGCGTGTTATTCGTGCTGATTTTCAGGATGTTTCAGTAATTAGTTTATATTTACCTTCAGGGTCAAATATTGATCGTCTTGAACATAAATTTCAGTTTATGGCTGATTTTCAAGATTATATAGATGAACTGAAAAAAACATTTCCAAATCTTATCATTTGTGGTGATTATAATATTTGTCATCAAGCTATTGATATTCATGACCCTATCCGCAATGCTACTGTATCAGGTTTTTTGCCTGAAGAACGCAAATGGTTAGATAATTTTATGAAAAAAGGTTTTATAGATAGTTTTAGATATTTTAATTCTGAACCTCATAACTATTCGTGGTGGAGTTATAGAGCTAATGCTCGTAATAATAATAAAGGTTGGAGAATTGATTACTGTTTGGTTTCCAGACATTTAGAGGATAGATTAGAGCGAGCAGTGATATTACCAGAAGCAAAACACAGTGACCATTGTCCTGTTTTAGTAGAAATTAAATAGGAAATATAATATGTTGATTATAAATACATTATAAAAAAATAGGTAAGTTTTTATAAAAAATATTTGTGGAATAAAAAAAAAGTTGTACCTTTGCGCCACGAAATAAGGGAACGCGAAAATAGCTCAGTTGGTAGAGCGCAACCTTGCCAAGGTTGAGGTCGCGGGTT
>CALFOY010000347.1 GCA_937919265.1 uncultured Capnocytophaga sp.
TCAGCTGGTTAGAGCACCTGACTCATAATCAGGGGGTCCTTGGTTCGAGCCCAAGTTGGACCACATAAAAAACACTTACATAATGTAAGTGTTTTTTATTTTATAGATTGTACAATAAAAACTCTTTTCATCATTTTATTAATGAAAAGAGTTTTTTTAATATACATTATTGATCTTATTGATTATAAAATCTTTTAAAACTACTTAGCTTTTTAAAAGATTTCCATAATTTTACCAGCGAATAATTACACTTCCCCAAGTGAAACCACTTCCAAAAGCAGCTAATACAACAAGGTCATTTTCTTTTATCCTCCCTTGTTCTACCGCTTCCGCTAATGCAATAGGAATAGAAGCAGCTGTAGTATTTCCATATTTTTGAATATTATTAAAAACTTGAGAATCTGTTAGTTGAAATTTTTGTTGAATAAATTGAGATATTCTCAAATTGGCTTGATGAGGAATAAGAAGATTTATATCCTCTTTAGTTAAATTATTAGTTTTCAAGCCTTCCATTATTACTTCACTAAATCGAACAACAGCATTTTTAAATACAAATTGCCCATTCATATAAGGATAATAAGATGTATCATCTGGGTTATTTTCTTTTATAAGTTCAGGCACCCATTTATTTGTTACACCAGGAGAAATCATTGCAAGTTCCTCTGCATGAACACCTTCACTATGTAAATGAGAAGACAGTATGCCTTGTTTATTATTATCTGAGCGAGACAAAACTACAGCTCCTGCCCCATCTCCAAAAATAACAGAGACATTTCGTCCACGAGTAGTCATATCTAAAGCAGGAGATTGAATTTCAGCACCTATTACTAAAATATTTTTATACATTCCCGTTTTTATAAACTGATCTGCAACAGAAAGCGCATAAACAAACCCAGAACACTGATTTCGGATATCTAGAGCGCCTATAGTGTTCAAATTCAACTCTTTTTGAGCTAACACTCCACAACCAGGAAAATAATAATCTGGACTAAGAGTAGCAAAAATTAAAAAATCTATTTCAGATTTATCAATTTTAGCATTTTCTATTGCCATTTGAGCGGCTCTAACTCCCATATTTGTAGTTGTATCTTTTCCTTTTGTGGCGTGCCTACGTTGTTCTATGCCTGTTCGTTCTTTTATCCATTCATCAGTTGTATCCATTAACTTGGTTAAGTCTTCATTAGTTATTATATTTTCAGGCACATAATAACCAGTCCCTTTAATTTTTGATGTATACATAAAATTAATTTTAATATTTTGATAAGTACAAATATAATTATTTTTTTTCTAATAAGAAGACAATCTCTTTATATATTTTCATTTTTGCATAAAACAGAATATATAAACAACTTAAAATCAATCAATTAAATTTGATTTATAAAGAATATTTTTTTACATATAAATTAGTTTAATTTTTGTAATTTTGCACGCTTAATGTTATTTAATTTTTTAGAAAAATAGCTTTCTTTCTAAAAATCAGTTTTTTAATGTTTTAAAATAATTTTATGTTCGATACAAAATATGATGTTATTGTTGTTGGAGGTGGACACGCAGGAGCAGAAGCAGCAGCAGCAGCAGCGACAATGGGCGCTAAAACCCTTCTGATAACAATGCAGTTACAAAATATTGCTCAAATGTCTTGCAACCCAGCTATTGGAGGTATTGCCAAAGGGCAAATCGTTCGGGAAATAGATGCTCTTGGTGGGTATATGGGCATTATAACCGATAAAACTGCCATTCAGTTCAAGATGTTAAATAAATCTAAAGGTCCTGCGATGTGGAGTCCTCGTGCTCAAAGTGACCGAATGCGTTTCTCGGAAGAATGGCGTTTACAATTAGAAAAATTACCAAACCTAGATTTTTACCAAGATATGGTAAATGATTTAATAATTGAAAATCAGAAAGTTATAGGAGTAAAAACTTCTCTTGGCATTTCTATCTATGGGAAAAGTGTAATTTTAACTAATGGTACGTTTCTTAATGGCATTATCCATATTGGAATGAAACAATTTGGCGGAGGGAGAGCAGGAGAAAAAGCGGCAAAAGGACTTACAGAATGCCTTGTAGCTCACGGTTTTGAGTCTGGAAGAATGAAAACAGGTACGCCTCCAAGGGTAGATAGTCGTTCACTTGATTATTCAAAAATGACATCTCAGCCAGGAGATGAAAATCCTGAAAAATTCTCATATTTACCTCAAATAAAGCCTCTTACAATCCAAAAAGATTGCTATATGACTTATACAAGTGAGGAAGTTCACGATTTACTTCGTACAGGATTTGACCGTTCTCCAATGTTTACAGGCATTATACAAGGAGTAGGTCCTCGTTATTGCCCATCTATTGAAGATAAAATTAATAGATTTGCAGATAAAGACCGTCATCAAATTTTCGTAGAACCCGAAGGCTGGAATACTGTTGAAGCTTATGTTAATGGCTTCTCTACTTCCTTACCAGAAGATGTTCAGTTTCAAGCCTTAAGAAAAGTAAAAGGTTTTGAAAATGTTAAATTTTTCCGTCCTGGTTATGCTATTGAATACGATTATTTCCCACCAACACAATTAAAACATTCTTTAGAAACTAAAATAATAAATAATCTATTTTTCGCAGGGCAAATAAATGGCACAACAGGTTATGAAGAAGCTGGGGCACAGGGTCTTATGGCTGGAATAAACGCAGTATTGAAGATACGAGAACAAGAACCTTTTGTCCTAAAAAGAAATGAAGCCTACATAGGGGTATTAATTGATGACTTGATAACTAAGGGAACCGAAGAACCTTACCGAATGTTCACCTCCCGTGCTGAATATCGAACTTTATTAAGACAAGATAATGCTGATGCTCGTCTTACTCCAAAAGGTTTTGAATTAGGATTAGCTAATATTGAAAGAATGCACAATTTAGAGAAAAAAACAGCTAAAACAAATGCTTTTGTTGATTTTTTCAAAGAAACAAGCATAAAACCTGAAGAAGCAAATCCTATTTTAGAAAAATACAACTCTTCTTTGATGAAACAAGGAGATAAAATGTATAAAGTACTTAGCAGACCCAACATTACTATTTATGATTTTCTTCAAATTCCTAATGTAGAAGAGTTTGTAAATCAAAATAATATAGGCAGAGAAGAAATAGAACTTACTGAAATAGAAGTAAAATATGCTGGCTACATAGAAAAAGAAAAAAATAATGCAGATAAACTCAATCGTTTGGAAGATATTCGTATTCCTGAGCAATTCAATTATGATAAAATAACTTCTTTATCTTTTGAATCTCGTGAAAAACTCAAAAAAATTCGTCCAACAACACTATCTCAAGCCTCTCGTATTAGTGGTGTTTCTCCAGCTGATATCAGTATTTTACTAATTTATATGGGAAGATAATTTTTTTTACAAAAAGTAGAAATAAATTACACTTACTATCTAAAAAAAATATTATTTTTGCAGTAGAAATAAATAAAATTGATAGTTCAATCATAAAATGATGAGCAGTACATCTTACAAAGCCATTTTTGAAAACAATAAAAAATGGATTGAAAAGAAAAAAAATGAAGATATTGATTTTTTTGATAAATTAGTAAAAAATCAAAACCCAGAATTTCTCTATATTGGTTGTTCTGATAGCCGTGTTACCGCAGAAGAACTAATGGGGCTAGGACCCAATGAAGTTTTTGTTCATAGAAATATAGCCAATGTTGTCAATACTTTGGATATGAGTTCAACAGCTGTTATAGAATATGCTGTAGAACACCTAGAAGTTAAACACATTATTGTTTGTGGGCACTACTATTGTGGCGGGATAAAAGCAGCTATGGAACCCAAAGACTATGGCCTACTTAACCCTTGGCTTAGAACCATTCGTGATGTGTATCGATTACATAAAACAGAGTTAGATGCTATAAAAGATGAAGAACAACGATACCGCCGATTAGTAGAACTTAATGTAGAAGAACAATGTATTAATATAGCCAAAATGGCTTGTGTACAAGAAAGTTACTTAGCAGAAGGATTTCCTATTGTACATGGTTGGGTTTTTGATATAAAAACAGGACAATTAATTGACCTTAATCTTAATTTTGAAGAAATCTTACATAATATTCAAAAAATATATAGCCTTGTTGGGCAACCCCGATTTAGAAAAAGAAAATAAATATTCATATTAATATTTACTCAATTTGTTATTTTTTTCTTTATAAAACTTTTAGTTAGAAAAAAAATCTTATTTTTGCAGTTTGAAATTAATTAAATAATTAAAATATGTCTTTTAATTTACCTAAATTACCATATGCTTACGATGCATTGGAGCCTTATATTGATGCTCGTACTATGGAAATACATCACACTAAGCACCACAATGCTTACACAACAAACCTTAATAATGCAATAGCTAATACTCCACTTGAAGGAAAAACTATAGAAGAAATTTTAACTCAATTGGATGAAAATAATAAGGCTGTACGTAATAATGGAGGTGGTTTCTTTAACCATAATTTATTCTGGCAAATTCTTAGCCCTAAAGCAGGACAAACACCATCTCCTGAATTAGAAAAAGCAATAAATGACTCTTTTGGTTCTTTTGATGCATTTAAAGAATCTTTCTCAAAAGCAGCTGCTACTCAGTTTGGTTCTGGTTGGGCTTGGCTTTGTGTTCACAAAGGAGGAAAATTATCGGTTTGTGCTACAGCCAATCAAGATAACCCTTTAATGCCTCATTGTCAATGTGGTACTCCTATTTTAGGCTTAGATGTTTGGGAACACGCTTATTATTTAAATTACCAAAATCGCAGACCTGACTATATTGAAGCTTTTTTCAATATTATTAATTGGGAAAAAGTTGCCAAACTTTATGAGGCAAATAAATAAAAAAACAAGCCTGTTTGATGCTTTATCAAGCAGGTTTTTTAAATAAAAACAAAATTAAACATAAAAATATGCAAAATATAAAGCAAAATATATTAAAATTTTGGAGTTTATTCTCTGTTGTTAGAGGGTACAACATTTTGGTAATATGTATTGCTCAATATTTGGCTTCTATTTTCATTCTTTCTCAGCGTTCAGCTACTGAAATTTTATTTGATATTAATCTTTTTATGTTGGTTTTGTCAGGAGCTTTAGCCATTGCTGGCGGATATATTATCAATGCTTTTTATGATGAAGAAAAAGACCTTATTAATACTCCTTCAAAAGTGATGATTGAGCGGTTAATAGGACAAAATACTAAACTAACATTGTATTTTCTTTTAAATTTTTCTTCGGTTTTTGTAGCAAGTTATGTTTCATTTCGGGCGGTTTTATTTTTTTCAGGTTATATTTTTTTATTATGGTTCTATTCTCACCGACTGAAAAAAATATTATTTATAGGAAATATTGCTTCTGCTATTTTAGCTATTATTCCTTTTTTTGCTGTTTTTATTTATTATCAAAATTTTGAGAAAATAATTTTTATTCACGCTATTTATTTATTTTCACTAATTCTTGCAAAAGATTTAACAAAAGATTTACAAACTCTCAAAGGAGATTTTGCGTTAGGCTACCGAACTATTGCTGTTAGTTTAGGCGAAAAAGTTTCAAAAAAAATAATTACTTCAACTATTTTCTTAACACTTATTTGTATTTATTTTTTAACAGCCTTTCCAAAAACCGGAAA
>CALFOY010000348.1 GCA_937919265.1 uncultured Capnocytophaga sp.
AGCAAAGCCTCTAATTCATCGGTAGTGTTGCCTCGCGCTGAAACTACTACTGATAGAGGTTCCTTATGTGAAGTAATGATAATATCAATCACCTTTTCGATGCCATCATTAGCAAGTGATTTTCCACCAAATTTTAATATCTTCATAGTTATAAATGTTTTTATGTTATCCAAAAATATTTTTAAGAAATACTTCCAATTGTTGGTGCTCTATTAAAAAAGCATCGTGCCCATGAATGGAGTGTATTTCATAATAATCAACCTTTTTACCTATTTTTCTGAGTTCATCTGCCGTTTCTTTATTTTCTTGTGGAACAAAATACAAATCAGAATCGGTTGCAATAATAGAAATGTGAGACTGAACAGGCTCTATAGCCGTATAGAAATCTTGTCTCCCCTTAGAAATGTCAATAGTTTTAACTAATTGATTCATCAATTTATAAGCAGAAAGTGTAAAACGCTTATGTAATTTCTCTCCGTGGTGCAAAAGCCAACTTTCTACATTATAAAGTTGTTGGGTTATATTGGTCGTTCGTTCAAATTTCATTTTCAAAGATTGAGGCGAACGATAACATAACATAGCGTGTAAGCGAGCATCGTGTAATGGATTATTTGAGTTATTTAAAATTTGTTCTTGTAATAAACAATTCCCGATAATCCAATCGGTTGATTTCCAGTCTGAAGAAATAGCTACTAAATGTTCAAAAAGCGAAGGCGCTTGTACTACCATTTCCCACGCAATACCTCCACCTAAAGAACAGCCTACAAGAGCAAAAATTTTTGATATCTTTAAGTATTCTGTAATTGTTTGATTGAATATTTCAGCAATATCACTGGCTGCCCAATGTTGATAATTGTGTAAAACATTCAACTCCAAGGAACCAAAACCATTACCTGGAATATTAAAACATAAAACTGTATATTTTTTAGTATCAATAACTTTATCTTTACCTACAGCTTGCCCCCACCAGCCTTTTCCTCCTGCTACTTGAGAGTTTCCTGTAAAAGCGTGATTGATAATTACCACTGGAGCTGTACCTAATGGCTGTCCAAAAACCTGATAATACACATAAACTTTTGGAATATATACTCCAAAAGAAGTTTTAAAATTATTTATTTCATAATATAATATATCTTCCATATATTTGCTAAACAAACGCCTCTTTTTAGAGAGGCGTTGTTGGTTAAGATTAAAATTATTTTTATTGAAATGCTTGTTTTAAGTCTCTTTTTAAATCTTCAATATCTTCCAAACCTACAGATAAACGAATTAGATCTGGAGTAACTCCTGTTTGTCTTTGAGCTTCTTCACTTAGTTGTTGGTGAGTAGTACTTGCTGGATGAATAATTAAAGATTTTGTATCTCCTAAATTAGCTAAAAGAGCAAATATTTTTACATTATCTACTGTCTTTTTTGCTGCTTGGTAGCCTCCTTTTAGTCCAAAAGTAACCAACCCACTTTGTCCATTTGGTAAATATTTTTCTACTAATGTTTTATAAGGATTATCTTCTAAACCTAAATAATTTACCCACGCTACTTCTTCTTGTTCTTTTAACCATTTTGCCAAATTTAGGGCATTTTGGCTATGTTGTTTCATTCGAATAGATAAAGTTTCTAAGCCTTGTAATATTTGAAAAGAATTGAAAGGACTTAGAGACGTTCCTAAATCACGAAGACCTTCTATTCGTATCTTTGCAATAAATGCAAATTTGCCTAATGCTTGATGAAGAATTAAACCGTGATAACCAGGAGAAGGCTCTGTAAATTCTGGGAATTTTCCACTACTCCAATCAAAATTTCCTCCATCAATAATCGCACCTCCTAATGATGTCCCGTTTCCGTTTATATATTTTGTAAGTGAGTGAATTACAATATTTGCTCCATATTCAATAGGTTTTAATAGAGCAGGAGATATCACGGTGTTATCTACAATCAAAGGGATTTTATGTTTTTGAGCAATCTTTGATATGGCTTCAATATCTGTAATATCCAATTTTGGATTTCCTACTGCTTCTATAAAAATAGCTCGTGTATTTTCTTGTACGGCTTTATCAAAATTCTCAGGATTTGTGGGCTCTACAAAAGTAGTCGTAATACCAAGACGAGGCAAAGTAACACTAAAAAGATTATACGTCCCTCCGTACAAACTACTTGAAGAAACAATATGCTCTCCTGTTCGTAAAAGAGTTAACATTGTGGTAGAAATTGCAGCCGCCCCAGAAGCTGTTACCACCGCTCCTACTCCACCTTCAATAGCTGCTAAACGTTGTTCTAAAATATCATTTGTAGGATTGTTAAGGCGAGTATAAATATATCCAGGTATGGAAAGATTAAACTTCCCTGCGGCATCATCTGTGTTTTCAAAGACATATGCAGAAGTCTGATAAATAGGAATTGCTTGCGTCCCGTTGTGGTCTTGCGGATTATAGCCCGAATGCAATACTTGTGTAGCTGTTCTTAAATTTTCCATTTAAATTTTGTTTTAAAATTATTTTCTATTTTACAGAAGTTTTTTAGGTTTTTAAATTATATATTTTCTATATTAAATCACAAAAATAGTTTATTTTTCTATATTAAAATAATTTATTTTATTTTTTATTATATTTACAAGTGCAAAAATAGAATTTTTTTTTACAAAAAACAAAATAAAAAATACTTTTTTTATCAATATTTATCTATATTAACCATAAATATTTAACAATCAATCACTTAACTCTAAGTGTATATTCATACTATTATTGCTCAGAAACTACATCTTTTACTAAACGAAAACCAAGATGTTGCAAAGCAGAATCTGGAGAAACTCTCATTCTTCGAGAATTACGATAACCAGAACACCAACTCTGATTACATAAAAATGAGCCTCCTCGTATTACTTTACTTCTTGCATTTTCATTGAAAAACTCTTTACTTCTATCAGGACCTTTAGGATTGTATATTACTGATTTAGAACTTTCTAACTCTTGATAATACGTAGGACTGTACCAATCGTTTGTCCATTCCCATACATTGCCTGCCATATCATACAAACCAAATGCATTAGGAGCAAATGAGCCAACAGGTGATAAATACTCATATCCATCATCGGAGGTATTGGAATAAGGGAAAACACCTTGCCAGAAATTACCTTGAGTCTTTCCATTATCTATATTTTGGTTTCCCCAAGAATAAACTTGATTGTTTTTACCGCCACGCATCGCATATTCAAACTCAGCTTCAGTGGGGAGGCGCTTTCCTACCCATCTTGCATAAGCAAGAGCATCATACCAAGATATTTGAGTTACAGGAAGGTTTAATATAGAATGAAGATCTTTAGTCTCTCCATCAGGATTTTTCCAGTTAGCTCCTTTTACAAACACCCACCAATCTGAAGAAGAATTCTTTTGAGGATACTTAAAAACTAATGCTCCTGCTTTGAGACTTTCTTGGTTTGGTTTGGGAGTATTCTTCGGGAGTTGTTTTTTTATTTCTTTCCAATCAATATCATATTCTGCTACGGTTTTATAACCTGTTGCTTCTACAAATTCAAGATATTGTTTTACAGTAACTTCGTGAGTATCCATATAAAAGTCTGATACTTGTACTAAATGTTTAGGAAACTCATCACTTTGAGGCAAAGCCGATTTAGCAAAGCCTTCAATATGTTCAGGAATATCTGCCCCCATCTGAAAAACACCTCCTTTTATGAATACCATTCCTTGAGTGTCTTCTACTTTTTTAAGATTAGGTTTTATTTTCTTTATCTCTTTTAAGAATTTAATGTCTAATAACTCTTTTCCTTTTAGGTTATCTATACAACAAGAATATTTTTTAATAGAGTTTTGTCCAAAACTATTAAATGAAATTAATATTAAAAGTATAAGTATATTTTTTTTAAAAAAATTCATTCGATTATATTTCATAAGAATTAATTTTATAGTATTCTAATACTGAAAAACCGCCTCAGGGTAGAATTTCTTTTAAGGATAAGGAATTTCTTTTCCTGTACTTTTATCAATAGGTAATTGAGCTTTCACTTCTTTAAGATAATCAGACATTTTTTTGGAGAGACGTTTTGCCTTTCTTGGATATTTTTTTACAAGGTTTAGGCTTTCTGATATATCTTTTTTTATATTGAAAAGTTGTTTTTCTCCTGTTTTATGAAAATAAATTAATTTCCAATCTCCTTCTCGGATAGTTGTAGAGGCTCCGTATCCATTTCCTTCAACAGTGTACCAATTATTTGGCAGATGCCAGAAGAATGAGCGTTTTTTATTCTTATTTTCTCCTTTAATAATAGGTAAAAAACTTTTTCCATCAATTTTTTGAGGAAGTTCAGGAAGTTGTATTTGCGCTAAGTCTAATAAAGTAGGGAAAATATCTTCAACAATAATAGGTTGTGAAGTTTGAGTATTAGGTTTTATATGCCCTTTCCAAGAAGCAATAATAGGCACACGTATTCCGCCTTCATAAGCAGAACCTTTCCCGCTTTGTAAAGGATAATTATGAGTATCTGGCACTCCACCACGAGCAACCGCACTCAGCCCGCCATTATCAGAAAGGAATAAAATAAATGTATTTTCTTCTAAGTTATTTGATTGAATATAATCTAAAATATCTCCAAGACTTTTATCCATAGCTTCGACCATAGAGGCATATTTCATCTCAATAGGATATAAACCTTTATTTTTATATTTATCAATAAAACGTTTATCTTCCTCTATTGGGATATGAACGGCATAATGAGAAAGATACAAGAAAAAAGGTTTTTCTTTAGGTCTATCATTTAGTACCGATATAGCTTCTTGTGTAAGAGCTTCGGTTACAGAAATATCTTTGCCCCAATATTTTTGAAGGTCTGGAACAGCAAAAGGAGAAGATTGTAAGCTATCTTTTTGGTTACCAAAATTAGTAAGCCCAGAATAGCTCGCAGGAGCCCCTGCTGAATGACCTGCAATATTAACCTGAAAACCTAAGTGTAATGGATTAGCAGCTAATGTTTTTGTTGCTCCAAAATGCGCTTTACCTATACAAATTGTATAATAACCTGACTCTTTTAATAATTGAGGAAGAGGAGTAGCGTAATAAGTATGAGGGATATCAGGAACAGGACTCACTCCATTAACATTCCATTGAGGAGGGGATAAAATGGCATCTTCAACATCTGTGGGTGTATTATAATGCAAAGTCCAATTTGTTACACGATGCCGAGCCGCATTGGTCCCTGTGATAAGACTCACTCTACTTGGTGAACAAATAGCCGCTGCATAACCTTGCGTAAATTTCACTCCACTATTGGCTAACCGTTGCATATTTGGGGTATAATATAGCTGATTATTTGGAGTTTGTTTATCCCAAAAGGGCACAGAAGTATCTTGCCACCCCATATCATCTACCAAGAATATAATTATATTAGGCTTTTGTTCTATTTTTTGAGCATTTACAGAAAAAATAAATAGAAATGAAACGAAAATAAAAATAATATTTTTCATAAAAGAGATAGAAATAAAAAAGCATCTATAAAAGATGCTTAAAAAAGATTTAAATATTTATTAAGTTAGATAGAATTGATTTTATATATTGACAATAGTACCTACATTTTCTCCTGCTACCACTTTAGCAAGGTTCCCTTTTTTGTTCATATCAAAAACAATAATTGGGAGTTTATTTTCTTGGCTAAGAGTGAAAGCTGTCATATCCATTACTTTAAGATTTTTGTCAATAGCCTCATCAAAAGTAATATTTTCAAACTTAACAGCGTCTTTGTCTTTCTCTGGGTCGGCAGTATAAATACCATCTACACGAGTTCCTTTAAGAATAACATCAGCATTAATTTCAATAGCACGTAAAACAGCAGCCGAATCTGTTGTAAAATAGGGGTTTCCTGTTCCTGCTCCAAAAATAACAACTCTTCCTTTTTCCAAATGCCTAACCGCTCTTCGTTTTATGAAAGGTTCTGCAATTGCTTCCATTTTGATAGCTGTTTGTAAGCGAGTATAAATACCTTCATCTTCCAAGGCACTTTGCAAAGCTAAAGAATTGATAACTGTGGCAAGCATTCCCATATAATCTCCTTGTACTCTATCCATACCATTACTTGCACCAGCAACTCCACGGAAAATATTTCCTCCACCTATAACAATGGCTACTTCTACACCTTGTTTTACTACTTCTTTTATTTCAGTAGCATATTCTTTGAGTCGTGCAGGGTCTATACCATATTGTCTTGCTCCCATAAGAGCCTCTCCACTTAGTTTGAGTAATATACGTTTATATTTCATTTTATTATTTTTTATCGTAATTCATTTAAGACAATTAGTGTTTATAAAATTCTATCAGTTGTTGAGTAGAACTATCGTGAGTAGCTATTTTTTCATTTTTGAAATCGTTGAGAATTGTTCCTGCAAGTTGTTTTCCAAGTTCAACTCCCCATTGGTCATAACTAAAAATATTCCAAACTACACCTTGTACAAATATTTTATGCTCATAAAGAGCGATGAGTTTTCCTAAACTATTTGGAGTCAATCGGTCAATAAGAATTGTTGTTGTAGGTTTGTTCCCATCAAAAGTTTTAAAAGGAAGTAAAAAATCATTTACTTTCTCTCCCATTTCTCGGGTAACTTCTTCTTTTGTTTTACCTTTTAGTAAGGCTTCTGTTTGAGCAAAAAAGTTAGCCATCAGTTTATTATGATGGTCATTATCTCCATAAAGAGAATGTTTAAAACCTATAAAATCTGTTGGTATTTTTTTTGTTCCTTGATGAATAAGCTGGAAAAAAGCGTGTTGAGAATTGGTTCCTGGCTCTCCCCAAATGATAGTTCCTGTTTGGTAATCTACTTTTTCTCCATTTCGGTCAATATGTTTCCCATTACTTTCCATTATACCTTGTTGCAAATAAGCAGGAAAACGGTGTAAATATTGGCTATATGGAATAATTGCTTCTGTTTGAGATTTGTAAAAATTATTATACCAAATCGTTAACATAGCTAAAATTACCGGAATATTTTCAGAAAACTCTGTATTTCTGAAATGATTATCCATTTGGTTAGCTCCTTCTAAAAGAGCTTCAAAATTATCATAACCTACAGAAAGAGCAATGGTTAACCCTACAGCGCTCCAAAGAGAAAAACGTCCTCCTACCCAATCCCACATTGGGAAAACATTTTCAGAAGAAATACCAAATTCTGCTATTTTCTCCAAATTGGTAGAAACAGCAACAAAGTGTTTTGCTATATCTTTCTCTGAGGCTTTTTCAAGGAACCATTTTTTGATGGTTAAAGCATTTGAAAGAGTTTCTAAGGTTGTAAATGTTTTTGAAACAATAACAAAAAGTGTTGTCTCTGGGTTTAAGTGCTTTATTGTTTCATAAACATGATCTCCATCTACATTGCTAACAAAATGAACGTTTAGATGATTTTTATAATATTTCAAAGCTTCGCAAACCATTACAGGACCTAAGTCTGAACCACCGATACCAATATTAACAATATCAGTAAACGGCTTATCTGTGTATCCTTTTCTTTCTCCACTGATTATTTCTTGTGAAAAAGATTTAATTTTTTGTTTTACTTGCTCTATTTCAGGAATAATATTTTTTCCTCCTACAAAAATTTCTTTTTCATTAGAACGTAAAGCTGTGTGCAAAACGGCTCTATTTTCAGTTGAATTGATTAAATCTCCTTTGAAATATTTTTCAATTGCATCTTTTAAATTACATTCTTTTGCAAGGTCTAATAATAATTTTTGGGAGACTTTATCAATATTATTTTTTGAATAATCTACTAAAAAATCTTCCCATTTTATGGTATAATCTTTAGCTCTGTTAGAATCTTCTGCAAAAAGTTGTTGTAATGAAATATTTTTGGTAGCTTCATAATGCACATATAATGCGCTCCAAGCTTTTGTTTTGGTAGGATTTTGTGTTGATAACATAATTTTTTATTTTTAGAAGGATTTGAAATCCTTTGATTTAACATTAATTTAATTAGCGTCTTTTATTTGAATATCATTATCATTGTCTACTTTTACTTCGCCTATTTTCTCTATATTGACATACGGAACGGCATCAAGTTGAGTTTTTAAAGGAGCTATATATTTCAGAAAACGAGGTTTTAATTTTTCATCGATTGGTACCGCATCTGGCAGTACTTCTTTAAGCGGGTCTACCTGTTTACCATTTTTCCAGAACCGATAACATACGTGAGGTCCTGTGGCAAGCCCTGTACTTCCTACCAATCCTATGACATCTCCTTGCATTACATATTGTCCTTTCTTGGCTATAATTTTTGACATATGTAAATATTGCGTTTCATAAGTCTTATCGTGTCGTACTTTTACATAATTTCCATTTCCAGAAGTAAAACCAGCCTGTATAACAGTACCGCTTGCAGTAGTACGAATTGGAGTTCCTGTTGGGGCTGCATAGTCTGTACCAAAATGTCCCTTCATTTGGTGAAGTACGGGGTGATATCGCATTCCGTATCGAGATGTTATCCTGAAAATATCTAATGGAGCTTTTAGAAACATTCGTTTCATCATATTCCCATTTTCATCATAATATCCCCATTTATGATTAATTGTATCTGTTTCAAAATTAAACGCATAAAAAGGCTTACCTTTATGCTCAAAATATGCGGCTTTTACACGAACCAAACCAGCATAAATAGTATCATCTACATAGCGTTCATCATAAATTATTTTAAATTTATCATCTTCTTGTAGATGGAAAAAGTCTATGGTATAATCAAAAATTTGAGAAAGTGTATAAGCCGCTGAGAAAGACATTCCTGCTTTCATTACATCTTCAGTAAGATTACTTTTTATATAGCCTCCACCTTCTTTTTCTACAATTGTAATTTTTCTATCTATTTTCTCAACAAAAAGGGAATCTCTCAAATGAACTTTTACAAAATGAGTTAAATTAGGCTGATAAATAAAATAGTCTAATGAATCGGGCGTTTTTTTATTGAAAATCAGAGCGTAAGGCTGTCCAACTCGAAAATCTTTTGGAGCTAAAAGTTCCTTGCCCATTTCTGAAATATCAAAAACTTTTTTAGCTGAAATATGGTGGTCATTAAGTATTTTTCCAAAAGTATCTCCTTTTCTTACTGTATCTTTTACTACATTATATTCTAATAAATTAAAACCATATTCATAAACAGGAATCGGGTCTGGCTTTACTTCTTGTTTCTTTTCTTGCTGTTTTTTATCACAGGCTGAAAATAAAACAGCCAAACATACACATAAAACGCCTATTTTTTTCTTCATTTAACATTGAGATTTAAAACGTACAAATTTCGGTTTTTTTAATAAGAAAGACAAATTTTTAAGAAAGTTTAATATCTGAACAGAAAATTAAATATATAAAAAATCTAAATAAACTTAAAATGTATTAATTTTTATTTCTAATGAATTTAAATTAATATATTTGCGACCTTAAAATTATATTAGTGAATGAAGTTTTTTTACTTTTTTATTCTTTTTTACTTCAGTCTTAGCTTAGCCGCTCAAAATCAGAACGTTACAGGTTATGTTTTTGATACAGATAAAAATCCTATACAAGGTGTATCTGTCATTGATAAAAAAACTGGAAAATGGGCAATTACCGATGATAAAGGAAATTTTTCAATTCCTTTTAATAAAGATTATATACTTGAATTTAGTTTTTTAGGAATGGAACAACGTATAATTAATGGAAATTTTCCAAAAATACACGTTGTTCTAAAAGATGAAAATTTAAACCTTAATGAAGTTGTTGTTACTGCCACCAAAACCAAAGATGAAACCAGTTCAGCTATTGTTTTGGATAAATATGCCATTAGTCAATTTCAAACTTTTTCTCTTTCAGATATTTTGCAACAACTCCCAGGACAAACTATAAAAGCTCCTTCATTAAATTCTGCTAATATTATTAATAACATTCGTACTGCAAGTGCTTCCAACAATAATAGTTTTGGATTTTCATTTATTATTGATGATATGCAACTCTCAAATGATGAAAATATGCAAACTTATAGAAGTATAGGCGGAAATACAACAAACTATTCTTCTATAAATACAGGTGTTGATTTGCGTTCTATTCCTGCTTCAAATATTGAAAGAATTGAAGTAATTACAGGTATTGCAGATGCTAAATATGGAAATGCTACTACAGGGCTTGTACTTATTGATAGAAAAGCGGGGCAATATCCTTTACAAATTAATGGGCAAATGCGTGGAGGAGGGCATTCTCTTTCCTTAAATAAAGGATTTCTTTTATCAGAAAAAATCGGGAAATTGAGTGTTTCTTTAGATTATCTTAATGCTAATGAAAACCCAACTCACTCAATGACAGGATTTAACCGTATTACCACTTCGGCTATTTGGTCATATGAGCAAGGAAATAAATTTCGAAACTCATTTTCAATCAATTACCAAAATAATATTGATGATAATAAAAAAGACTTGGAGCTTAATGAAGATGTACAAAGTAGTAGTAAGCGTATAAATTACTCTTTGAGTTTTAATAATCGTGCAAATTGGCAGTTAGACTCTCGTTGGATAGACCGAATTTCTTTCTTACTTGGTGGCTCTTATACTTATGAAGATGACACTCGATTTTATTTTGTAAATGAAGGAGGTAGACCTGTACCAACTGCTACAGAAACCTCTCTGTATGAGGGGCTTTATACTCCCGCTTCATATATGAGTCAAGAAAGAACCATAGGTGAACCCATTCATATAAACTCTCAATTTTCAGTAGAAAAAAGCATTCAAAATAATAAATTCAGCCAACTTATTTCAACTGGAATAAGTTTCAATTACAGTCATAACATAGGTGAAGGAAAAGTATATGACTCAAATTCTGCTTCTGTACAATCTTCTCTTAGTGGAGTGGGTGGCAATGGCACTGCAGAACAAGGGGTTCGCGGTTTAAATTTTAATCGATATGTTATCCCTAATAAATTGATGGCTTTTTATATTCAGGATAATATGAGTTATAAGCTAAACTCTGGAAGAAAAGTTTTGTTAAATTTAGGTCTTAGAGTAGAGAACCAAAACGGATATTTTTCATTTAGCCCACGTATTAACTCAGCTTTTGAATTAACAAAAAAAATGAAAATACGAGGTGGATTGGGTATGGCTACCAAAGCTCCTTCGTTGGTTAATCGTTTCCCTGGTGATAAATATTTTGACTTTTTAATAAAAGATATTCGTACCAATCATTATTCTATGAATTTGATTCAAACCTATGTTTTCCCTGTAGAAAAAGTAGATTTGAAGCCTACAAAATCGTGGAAATATGAATTAGGAACTGATGTAGATACTCACTTTGGTAAATTTTCTTTAACTGCATTTTATAATTATTCGTTTGATAATTTCGGTTCTGAAAATAAATTTGTACCATTGTTATATCCTGAAATTCAGTTTAGTAATACAAATACTACCACACCACCTACCTATACTATAACAGGTTATAAACCTATTAATCAGTACTATAACTTACCAAATAATAAAAAAGAAACTACGGATAAAGGTTTTGAGGTAATGGCTAATTTCAAAAAAATTAAATCAATAAACACAAGTTTCTCTCTTGTTGGAAGTTATTATCATTCTATTTCCCAAGACCTTTCAAATGTTTATAAAGCTAACTCAAACATTTTGGAAGAAGAGTACAAATATGGTGTTTATGAAAATCAAGGTTCTATGGCAGAACGTTTGTCATTTAGGCTTACGGCTACACATCATATCTCTCAGCTTGGTTTGTTACTCTCCCTTACAGCAGAGCAATTTACGTATAGTTTTAGTAAAAATGACATTAAAAATATTTACCCGATTGCATATGTTTCTCCAAAGGCAGAAATAATTCCAATAACCAATCCTCAACAAGATATTTATAAAGATTTATGGCTCACAACAGGTTCTTCAAGTGATGGAACAAGAATTCCTATTTATCATAATTTTCATTTACGACTAACCAAAGAAATGACCAACGGACTAAGTCTTAGTTTATACGTTACGAATTTCTTAGATTATCGTCCTAAACTAACTGTAAATACAAATACACAATACTATAATAGCCCTATTAACTTTGGAGCTACTGCCAAATATTCATTCTAATAAGTTTAATTTAATAAATAATTTTTACCTAAATGAGAAAAATTGTAACTCTACTAAGTATTACCGCTTTATTTTGGGCGTGTAATAAAGATAATGATGAAACTTTTGTACAACAAGTTACCTACCAAATGGAAGTAACTTATGGCAAAGACTTTGATAATAAACCTGCTGAAGGTGTTAAAATAACTCTCCTTAACCAAGAAACAGGCTCTTCTTATGAAGCTACTACCAATTCTGAAGGGAAAGCCTCTGTTTCTTTATATGCAGGTACATACAACATTAACGCCTCTCAACAACTTTCAAAAGAGAAAGCAGAAACCATTACAGGAGTAGCCCAAGAAGCTGTCTTCAACGGAAGTTTATCCAACATTACTATTACAACAAGCCAAGCAAGTCAGCTCATTACACTACAAGCCGCACAAATTGGTAATTTGGTAATAAAACAAGTGTATTACCAAGGTTCTGATGTTAAGAAAGGAGCAAATTATAGAGACCAATTTATAGAAATTTATAATAATAGTAACCAAACTATTTACCTAGATGGTATTTGCTTTGCAAGAATTACAGGAGCTGCAAATCCTTCAGTTGAAAATAAAAACAAAAAAGGTTATTTAGCTAATGGGCAATATGATTGGAGTTTAGCTCAAGGAGTTACAGACGCTTCCAATGCTAATACAAAATACGTTTTCTCTCAAGAAGTAATTGCGTTCCCTGGTTCTGGTAAAGATTATCCTTTGGAAGCAGGAAAATCTGTCTTTTTTGCACAAAACGCTTTAAATCATAAAATTAATAAAGATAAAAATGGCATTGAAAGTTCTGTACCCAACCCTGAACTTACTATCGATTTGAGCAATGCCCAATTTGAAGCTTATTATGGAAAAGAGCCTAATACCGTCCCTTTAGCTTCAGACATTGACAACCCAAATGTTCCTGATATGACTATAATGTACAAATCTACAGGACGTAAAGACCTTATTTTAGATAATAAAGGTTGGGAAGCTATCATACTATTCACAGCTACTAAAGCCGAAATAGATTCTTGGGCAAAAGTACCTCTTCCTACAGTTCCAACTGTAACAGAAACTACTGTAAGAAACGTACAAATTCCTATTTCAAGAATTATAGACGGCACTAACTTTCAACATTATAGTGATGCTAAAGCGTGTCCTCACAGACTTCAAGACGTTATTGATGCTGGTGATATAAAAGGAATCGGTCAGTTTTCTTCAAAAGCAGCTATACGTAAAGTAAAAACTACCATAGGAGGTAGAACTATTTACCAAGACACAAATAATTCTTCAAATGATTTTGACCCTGACACGACACCAGACATAAGCAAAATAAACGAAGTTAAATACTCTAAATAAAAAAATAATTACACTTTGCCTTTCTTTAGGCAAAGTGTAATCTTTAATAGAAAACTTTTATTATGAAAAAATATTTTTTCATCACTTTTTTATTATTTTCCAAGTTTATTTTTGGGCAAGTACAAAACGTAGAAACTCAGTTTTTTGGTCAATTATATGAAAATTATCTCCAAAATCCGATATTTTTCTATGATTTACCTATGAACAATTTTACACAATCTTCATTATTCTTTCATCAAGAAGAAGGAAATTTTAAACTCGGGCAGGAAAAAAGTTCTCAAACGGATTTTGGTATTCGTACCAAAGGATTTTATAATTACAAAAATCTAATTTTCTTTGGGAATTTCAATATTCAACGAGTTTATCAGAATGAGAAAAAGTGGAATTTATCAATGTATGAAGTTCTTCCAAATGGAATAATGCCTTCTCCTCATTACAAAATTGTCCAACGTGGAGCAAAATGGAATGCGCAACAATATCACCTTTCAGGCGGAATTATTTTTCCTATTTTACCTAAATGGAACGCACAACTTTCGGTAAAATATAATCTTATTGAAAAATTCCGTTATGAGTACGACCCTCGTGCTAATATAAAATCACCTGAAATAGGTTTCAATTTTTCTACCTCATACAAAATAGATAAACATAATTTTTCATTAGGAATTAATTGGGAACAATTTAAGGACTATACGAAAATAGAATTTTCAGACATTCATTCACATATTCCTCGTAATATTGAGAAATATGAACGTTGGTTATTAGGATATGGTTCTATTCAAAATGTAATACAGAATTCTACCCGAAGTACAGAAAACACTCTAAACCTAAACGCTGGATATCAATTAATTAATAAAAAATATCAGCTTTTTGCTTGGTTTTCTCATTCAAGTAAAAAAATGAATAACTACCAAAGCGCAGACTTAGGAGCTGATGAAATTTTAGCCAATTATAGCACAAAAGAACTCTCTGGAAGAATTAGTTTTTTACAAAATCTCTCTCAAGAGAAAAAGTTTTTATTAACATTGGTAACTAATCAGTTTTCAAGAGAAAATTTTTTAGAAGTCCAAAAAGGTAAAAATTACATAGCAAAAAGCAATGATTACAAAGCCATTGCCTCTTTCTTACAAGAAAATAATACACAAACAATGTATGATATGGGAGTTTCTTTATCTTATAATGATGCTTACCAAAAAGATGCCTTAGCAAACACTATTACAGACCATTCACACCTTAGCATTACTCCTTATTTTTCAAAAGAATACACCTTTAATAAAATAAGTTTTATTCCAACTATTGAGGTAGGCTATGAGCATACTCTTACAAACTCATTAATTAACCAAAATATTGATTATCATAAAAATGCACTACAAAATGACTTTGCAGCTCATACATTAAAACTTTTCTATAATGAAGTTATTTATAATGATTTTCAATATTTTAACACAAATAAATATATTCTGAAACTTGGAGGTGATATTAAATATCCTATCTCTCCAAACAAAACCCTATTCACGGGAATATCAAGCACTTATAAAAGTTCTCTAAAAGGAAATGATAGATATTTTCTATCACTTCACCTGACATTAAATTATTAATATTTTTTTATTTTTAAGGAAAAATAAGTGATTTATATTTTTTGTTTATCTTTGTATTATATCAAGATTTAAAATGAGGAAAATCATATACATAGCCTTAGGATTACTTGTTGCTTCTTTTACCACACAGCTGACAAAATCTATTTTTGATGATAAAGAAGCTATCGAAAAACTAAGAAAAACATATAGCAGTGGAGATATTTCTCAATGGGAAAAACCAGAGTTAGACGAGGAAGTAATTGCTAATTTCGAAGATATTGGCGTTCTTCCAAAAATGATTTTTCCAGAAAATAACCCTTATTCTGAGGCAAAAAAAGAATTAGGAAAAATGCTTTTCTTTGACCCTCGTTTATCAAAATCTAAACAAATATCTTGTGCCTCTTGCCACGACCCAGAATTAGCTTGGGGAGATGGCAGAACTATTTCCTACGGACACAATAGACAAACGGGAAAACGCAACTCCCCCTCTTTGCTAAATATTGGTTATCACTCTGTTTTTTTCTGGGATGGAAGAGCTGCTTCTCTTGAAAACCAAGCATTAGGACCTATTACAGACCCTGTTGAAATGGCTGCAACTGAAACTATTTCTATAAAAAATATCAAAAAAATAAAAGGTTACAAACCATATTTTAGGGAAGCTTTTGGAGATGAAAAAATTACAATTGAACGTATCCTGAAAGCCATAGCTACCTATGAACGAACTATTACGAGTAAAAAAAGTAAATTTGATTCTTTCATAGAAGGGAAATCTGATATTTTTACCGATGAAGAAGTGATAGGCTTACATCTTTTCCGAACTAAAGCCCGATGTATCAATTGTCATAATACTCCTCTTTTTTCAAATCAAAAATTTCATAATGTAGGATTGTCTTATTATGGAAGAACTTTTGAAGATTTAGGGAAATACAATATTACTCATAAAAAAGAAGATGTGGGCAAATTCAAAACTCCCTCACTTCGTGAAATTGGACGAACCGCTCCTTATATGCATAATGGGCTGATGCCAAACCTTGAAGGAATTATTGAAATGTACAATGCAGGAATGCCAAGAGTAAAACCAAAAGAAAATCAAAAAAATGATTCTCTTTTTCCTGTAACAGACCCTTTATTAAAGAAACTTAATTTAACCAAAAAAGAACAAAATGCCTTAAAAGCCTTTTTACTAACGCTTTCTTCTAGCCCAAGACGTGAAATTTTACCTAAATTACCTGAAAAATAATTTTTAAGATACTTAATTTCCAAATTCTGAAGTAACATCACTCCAATTTTCATAAGAAAAAGGAGTGTTGTTATAAAATGCTTCAAAAGGAGCAATTACTTCCTGTGTTGTATTTACAAAAGTACGATAATGCTTAAAATTATTAGTTTTATTATATACACGTGCCTCTATTAAATACCTACTTTCTTCATCAAGTTCAGGATTTTCTAAGGTAGTTTGTATATAGTTATCCGATTCATCTTCATAAAGTACTATATATTGATGAATATCAAAAGGTAATTCTATAATAAGTTTCTTGATGTCTCCAAAAGATAAATCTATATTTTCTAAATACTCTTTTGTATCTATTTTTTTCATTTATTAAAAATATTAATTGAGGTGTCTATTTAGCTACATATTAATTGACTTTGGGAAACGGGAGAACGTTCTACAATTCTTTTTATTAATTTGTTAAAGATAGTCTCTTTATTTTGTGAGCGATTAATTCTAAAACTGTATTCCGCTAAATATCGGTCTATGTTAAATTCTGATACCCAAGAATATATACCTCGTAATTTACGGCAACAATACCCTTTTTCCCACTTTAAAGAAGCTAAGTATTCTTCGCAATCTAAGTCTGTTTTAAAGCGTTCAGTAAACTCTAAGAGGCTTTGTCCCTTAAAATATTAATAAATATTTTATTGAATTCTTTCCAACTTTGCCATATAAAAGCCATCATAACCTGAGGTAGCTGATATTTTTTCTTCTTTATTTAATTGAAAAAATTTACCCACAGGAGAAGATAAGAAAGTTTCTATTTGTTTTTCATTCTCAGAAGGAAGAATAGAACAAGTTGCATAAACGAGTTTACCTCCTACTTTGGTAAGTTTGCTATATTTTTGTAAAATATCTTGCTGAGTTGCTCGTATTTCGTCTATAAACTCAGGTTTTAGTTTCCATTTTGCATCAGGATTTCTACGAAGAACCCCTAACCCACTACACGGAGCATCAATCAATACTCGGTCAAAAGTTTCTTGCCAACGTTTTATATTTTTTACATCAACAACCTTAGTCTCAATATTAAATACTTCATTTCGTTTTGCTCTGCGTTTGAGTTCAAAAAGTTTATTTTCATAAATATCCATTGCTATAAGTTGTCCTTTATTTTGCATCAGAGCAGAAAGATGCAATGTTTTTCCTCCTGCACCAGCACAACAATCCACTACTCTCATTCCTTTTTCTACTTCAAGGAAAGGAGCTACCTTTTGAGAAGAAGCATCTTGAACCTCAAAAAGTCCTTTTTTGAAAGCCTCTGACAAAAATACATTACTTCGTTTTACGAGCTGTAAAGCATCTGGATAATCCTTTAGCACTTGAGTTTCTATATTCTCTTTTATAAGCTCTTTTTGCAAATCATTTCTACTAATTTTGAGTGTATTAACTCGTAAAACCACAGGAGCTAATTGATTAAGTGCGTGTATTTCTTTTGTCCAACGTTCTTGTCCTAATTCTTTTTCTCCTAATTCATCTAACCAATCAGGGATAGATTCTCTAAATTTACGGATTTTTGAAAGCTCATCAAATCTACCTTTTATCCTTCTTTCAGGCGTTCCTTCAAAATACCATTCAGGTAAAGTATAGCCACGTAAAACCGCCCAAACAGCAAAAACTCTTCTTGCAGAAATTGTAGTATAAGGTACTGGTACAGAAGCTATTTCTGTATAAAGTCGTTTCCAACGAATCATATCATAGAGCGTCTCGGCTATGAATGCTCTGTCTTTGCTCCCCCAGCGTTTGTCTCGTTTTAAGAGTCGTTCTATCACTTTATCTGCATACAGATTATCATTGCATATTTGTAAGAAACCATCAGTAACGGCATCTACTAAATTTCGGTGTAATTTTGTCATTTGTAAAAATTAAATAAAAAATGAAGCTTTATATTTAAGAAAAAAATTCTATAAATAATAAAGCCTAATTATAAAATATTATTTTTGTCGGAAATAAATATCCAACGGTACTCCTTCAAAATTGAATCTTTCACGGAGTTTATTTTCAATAAACCTACGATATGGGTCTTTTATGTATTGAGGTAAATTAGCAAAAAAGACAAACTGTGGCAACTCTGTAGGAAGCTGCATACAATATTTTATTTTGATATATTTGCCTTTTATTGCAGGAGGTGGAGTTACTTCAATTATCGGAAGCATATAATCATTTAATTCTGAGGTCTTTACTCGTTGCGAATGATTATTATAAACTTCTACAGCTTTTTCAATAGCTTTATAAATACGTTGTTTTGTAAGTGCAGAAATGAAAATAATAGGCACATCCGTAAAAGGAGCTATTTCTTTACGAATACGAGCTTCAAAGTCTTTGGCTGTATTGGTTTGCTTTTCTACTAAGTCCCATTTATTAACAAGAATTACTATTCCTTTTCGGTTACGCTCAGCAAGCCAGAAAATATTAGCATCTTGTCCTTCAAAACCTCGCGTTGCATCGATAAGTAAAATACAAACATCTGAATGTTCAATAGCTCTAACAGAACGCATTACAGAATAAAATTCTAAGTCTTCTTTTACTTTTGCCTTACGGCGAATACCTGCAGTATCTACCAAATTGAATTCAAACCCAAAACGATTATATTTAGTATCAATTGCATCACGTGTTGTACCTGCTATATTGGTAACTATATATCTGTCTTCACCAATGAGTGCATTAATAAAGGAAGATTTACCAGCATTAGGTCTTCCTACTACAGCAAAACGAGGCAACTGATTGTCTTCTATTTCTTCTTTCTCAGGAAGTACGGCCACTACAGCATCTAAGAGGTCTCCTGTTCCGCTTCCATTAATTGCAGAAATAGGAAAAATTTGCTCAAACCCCAGAGAATAAAACTCTGTAGCATCTAACATTCGCTTTGCGCTATCTACTTTATTAACAGCAAGAAAAACAGGCTTTTTACTTTTACGTAGTAAATCTGCCACGTCTTCATCCATTCCCAAAATGCCATTTTCTACATCTACAACAAAAATAATGGCATCTGCTTCTTCTACTGCTAAATTAACTTGTTTATCAATTTCTTGTTCAAAAATATCATCACTACCTACAACGTAACCGCCTGTATCAATGACAGAAAAATCCCTGCCATTCCAGTCTGTTTTCCCGTAATGACGATCACGAGTTACTCCACTGATGCTATCTACAATTGCCTCGCGTCGTTGTATAAGTCGGTTAAAAAAGGTAGATTTACCTACATTGGGTCTCCCCACAATAGCTACTATTGCACTCATTTTGATAAATTTGTGCAAAAATACTAATTAAAACTGAAATACCAAATATACAAAGATAAATATTACTTTTCTATTTTTGAAATTAATGGCAAAAAACAACCATATCTAATCCGTTTTTAAGGCAAAAAGCGATGTTTTCTTTTAACCCCATAATTGCCTCATAAGCAAAACCTTTTTCATCATCATCTCCATCTAACATAGCTTCTATTT
>CALFOY010000349.1 GCA_937919265.1 uncultured Capnocytophaga sp.
GAGTAATGAAATAGAGTACATTACGCACTTGCTTGCGCCACTTACCCGCAAAGAGCATCGCAGCAAAGCAAAGGGTCTTTGCCCCAAAGAAGTACAGGGCGATTTCCTCTACCGACCCCCCATACTGGTAGAATATATTATTAGGTACAAACTGTATATAGCCCAAGAGCAAGAGCATTGCCCCAAGGATAATATAGCCGTAGGGCTTTTGGTACTTTATATTGGCGATAAAAAGGAAGTAAAGCACCAAGATACTACTTGCCAAGATGATGACAAACTCATCGGCTAAGGTACCCACCAAAAGCATTCCCAAGACCTGCCATATAGAAAAAGAGGTCGTGGTAATAGGGTGTGCCATAAAAATGATTCTCAGCACTAAAGAAATAATAATATACAACCCACCTATATACAGGAAAGGTTTCAGTTTGCTCAAAAGCTGACTCATAATGATATATTTTTTCTGCAAAGATAATTATTTTTTAGATACAAAAAACTCCTTAGTTAAAGCTTCTAAGGAGTTTTTTTGCATTATTGTATCGGCTTTATACCCAGAGAGCGGGCTTTTTTTAGTGAAGTATAAAATAATTGTTCGCATTACAAACTATATACTAACCCTTTTGGCCAAATTAGGTATTATTCTTTATCCAAGTTTAAAAGAAATTCCCTCTTGGGTTAGTTTATCCAAAACCGAATCATCTTCTTTGTCTATTCGTATTTTATGTTTTAGATTATTCATTTGTACCTCTGTTATTTTATTGTTGTCTTCTTTTTTATAGAAGATAAACTCTACGTTTTTATTTCCTTTTTCTGAATCAAGTATTTGTTTAAAGAAGTTTATTTTTTCTTGATTGACAGAGTTTGTTTCTAAGAAAAAAGATACTTTTTTAACGTTTTGTTCCAACACATCTGAAAGAGGAGTTATATTCAAAAACTTCAAACGAGGCTTCCCTACTTGCTGAGTATTCGGATTGGTATAACCTGGAGAAACTCGTATTTTCATATAAAGCAAATTGTTTTCATAGAAATTATGCCTAAATTTATTATAATCTTCTCCATAAAGATTAAAATTAAATTCGCCGTGAAAATCTTCAAGTGTAAATTTCCCATAACCATCTCCTTTATTGGAGGTTAAGTGTTCGAGCTTGGTTACAATTCCTGCAATACGAATTTCTTTATTAACCCACTCTTCAAGGTTTTCTAGGTCTTTTGAAAGGGCATTACAGAAAAATTTAAATACATACTTAAATCCATCTAACGGATGAGAAGAAATATAAAGCCCTACTACTTCTTGCTCTCGTTTAAGTTTTTCTATAATAGACCATTCTTCACATTTTGGAGGAATAGGAGCAGGTATGGCTATTTCTTCTGTATCTCCAAAAAGGCTTAATTGTACAGAATTTGCGCTTTCTTGGGCTCTTGCTCCGTGTTTGATAATTTTTTCTAAATACGTAATATTTTCATTATTTTCTATATGGAAATATTGAGCCCTGTGAATGTCTTTAAAAGAATCGAAGCCCCCTGCAAGAACGAGTGTTTCAAATGTTTTTTTATTAGCTGATTTAAGGTCTATTCGTTTAGCTAAATCAAAAACAGATTCATAAGTACCTGACAATCTATTGTGGACAATAGTATCAACAGCTGCCTTACCTACACCTTTTATTGCTCCCATCCCGAAACGAATATTCCCTTGCTCATTTACTGTGAATTTATATTCGGATTCGTTGACGTCTGGGCTAAGTATTTTAATTCCTAATCTCTGACACTCAGACAGGAAGAAACCGATTGATTTTATATCATTCATATTATTGGAAAGAACAGCCGCCATATACTCGGCAGGGTAGTTGGCTTTTAAGTAAGCTGTTTGGTAACCTACCCAAGCATAACAAGTAGAGTGCGACTTATTGAAGGCATAACTAGCGAAGGCTTCCCAGTCTTTCCATATTTTTTCGAGAATATCTTCTGGGTGTCCTTTTTCTTTTCCTCCTTCAATGAATTTTGGTTTCATTTTAGCTAAGACATCTTTTAGTTTTTTCCCCATTGCTTTACGAAGCATATCGGCTTCACCTTTGGTAAATCCTGCCAATTTTTGAGAAAGTAGCATAACCTGCTCTTGATAAACAGTAATTCCGTAGGTTTCTTTAAGATATTCCTCCATATCAGCTAAATCGTAGGTAATAGGTTCTATACCGTGTTTTCGCTTAATGAAGCTAGGAATATATTCTATTGGACCTGGACGATAAAGAGCGTTCATAGCTATAAGGTCTGCAAATACGGTAGGCTTTAAGTCCTTCATATATTTTTGCATTCCAACAGATTCGTACTGGAATGTACCTATAGTTTCTCCTCTTTGGAATAATTGATATGTTTTTTCATCTTCAAGAGAAATGGCGTCAATATCCAATTCTATTCCGTGTCTTTTTTTAATAATTGAAATAGCATCTTTGATAATTGTAAGCGTTTTCAAACCAAGGAAATCCATTTTGAGTAGCCCAGCACTTTCTGCTACTGAGTTGTCAAACTGAGTTACCCAAAGGTCTGATTCTTTAGCTACCGTTACAGGGACAAAATTAGTAATATCATCTGGGGTAATAATCACTCCACAGGCGTGAATACCTGTATTACGGATAGAACCTTCCAATATACGAGCTTGTTGTATTGTTCGAGCCGAAAGATCTTCTCCTTCTGAAATTTTCTTAATTTCGTATGCTTTTGAAATATCACTACCTAACTTTTCTTTTAGCTTATCATCATCAAAAGAAAATATTTTTTGTAGAGACAAATCAGGAATAAGCTTTGCTATTCGGTCTGCTTCTGTCAAAGGCAAATCCAATACACGTGCTGTATCTCTGATAGATGACTTTGCAGCCATTGAACCATAAGTAATAATTTGGGCTACTTGGTTAGCTCCGTATTTATTAATTACATATTCTAAGACTTTACTTCTCCCCTCATCTTCAAAATCAATATCAATATCGGGCATACTTACACGGTCTGGATTAAGAAAACGCTCAAAAAGGAGGTCATACTCAATTGGGTCCATATTGGTAATTCCTAAACAATACGCCACAGCTGAACCAGCAGCTGAACCACGCCCAGGTCCTACAGACACACCCATATTTCGAGCTGCAGTTATAAAGTCTTCAACAATAAGGAAATAGCCAGGATATCCCGTTTTTTCTATGATAGAAAGCTCAAAATCAAGACGCTCTCTTATTACATCATTTATCTCTTTATATTTTTTTTCAGCTCCTTTATAGGTTAAATATCGTAAATATTTATTTTCTCCTTTCTTCCCTGTCGGGTCATCTTCTTCCAAAAACTCCTGAGGAATATCAAATTTTGGCAACAATACGGGCTGAGCCAATTCATAAGGCTCTACTTTATCAATAATTTCTTTTATAGAGAAAATAGCCTCTGGAATATCCTTGAATAACTCTTTCATTTGGTCTGCTGACTTGAAATAATATTCCTCATTAGGAAATCCAAAACGCTCTCCCCTACCTGTTCCTATTGGCGTAGCTTGTTTTTCATTATTTTTAACACACAATAAAATATCGTGAGCATTGGCATCTTCTTTATTAATATAATATGTATTATTTGCTGCTACAAGCTTGACATTATGTTTGTTAGCCAAATCTATGAGAACAGTATTTGCTCTATTTTCATTCTCTTGATTGTGGCGCATTAGCTCAATATAGAAATCTTCTCCAAAAGTTTCTTTCCACCATAAAAGCGCCTCTTCGGCTTGTCTATTACCTAAATTCAAAATTTTAGAAGGAATTTCTCCATTCAAATTTCCAGAAAGGACAATAAGGTCAGATTTGTATTGTTCGATAATTTTTTTATCAATACGAGGTACATAATAATATCCTTGTGTATAGGCTATTGAAGCCATTTTTGCCAAATTATGATAACCATTTTTATTTTTAGCCAAAATAACTATCTGATAACCATTGTCTTTTACTGTTTTATTCAAATGATTTTCACAAACATAAAACTCACAACCTAAAATCGGTTTTATAATTGGCATTGTTACAGGCTCTCCCTTTTCTTCTGCTTCCGCATTTTTGGCCTTAGCCATTTTATTATGTGCAAATATTTCTTTAACAAATATAAAAGCTCCCATCATATTTCCAGTATCGGTAATGGCAAGCGCAGGCATATTAGCCTTTACTGTTGCTTTTATTAAATTAGAAATTGAAGAAGTAGATTGTAAAACAGAAAACTGAGTGTGATTATGCAAATGAGCAAAAGGCGCATCAGCTAAAAGTCTTTCATTTTCAGCTAGTTGTACATCTGAAATTTGAGACTGAGTTTGGTTTTTCTTTCTGCTAATTTTTGCAGATTCTTCTTTTAGATTAATATGATGTAGCCCTAAAAGCGGTATCTGAACAGGATTTTTTTTCTGAAATTCAGCAATATACTCTGCGGTTATCTGTGAAGAAGAAAAGCCTTCTCCTCTACGAATAAGCTCAAAGAAACAACGCGCTGTAGCCTCCACATCGGCTGTTGCATTGTGAGCTTCCGCAAAAGGAACTCCAAACAAAAATTGGTGTAATTCTGTAAGTGTGGGTAACTTAAACTTTCCTCCTCGCCCACCAGGTAATTTACAAAGTGTAGCCGTTATCTCTGTACAAGTATCCAATACAGGTAGATTAGCCAAATCATTTGCTACTCCATAACGATAAAACTCAGCCCCCATTATATTGATATCAAAATCAATATTTTGACCTACAATATATTTAGCTTGGCTAATTACATTATTAAATTCTTCGAAAATAAAATGAATATTTTTCCCTCGCTCCTGAGCCAATTCGGTAGAAATTCCGTGAATACGCTCTGAGTCATAAGGAATTGTATAATTATCAGGAGTTATCAAATAGTCTTTATGTTCAATTATTTTCCCCCACTCATCGTGAAGTTGCCAAGCTATTTGCACTGCACGAGGCCAATTTTCACTATCTGAAATAGGGGCTTTATAATTTCTTGGAAGCCCTGTTGTTTCTGTATCAAATACTAAATACATATATACAATTTGTTTATTTGGTGCAAAAATAAGGAAATTATTAGCAAAGACAATAAGTATTTCTACTTTATAAAATGATGTTTCTTAACAAAATTAAAAATCAAAGAATTAGTTTATAAAAAGTTATAAACAACATTAAAAAATAAAAAAACTATCTCTATAAAGATAGTCTTAATTTCTTATGAAAGTATATAAAAAAAGCTATCCAAATAGGATAGCTTTATATATTTATTCTGCTGCTTCAGTGGTTGCAGTTTCTTGTTCTGCTTTTTTACCACGACCACGACGAGTGGTTTTCTTTTTAGCAACTTTTGGAGAATATGTTGTATTATAATCTACCAATTCAATCATTGCCATTTCAGCATTATCTCCAAGACGATTACCCAATTTGATAATACGAGTATAACCACCTGGACGGTCTCCTACTTTTACAGAAACTTCTTTGAAAAGCTCTGTAACAGCATATTTATTACGCAAATTACTAAATACAATACGACGATTATGAGTAGTATCTTCTTTAGATTTGGTAATCAATGGTTCTACAAACACTTTAAGAGCTTTTGCTTTCGCTAAAGTAGTATTAATGCGTTTGTGCTCAATTAAAGAACAAGCCATATTTGCTAACATAGACTTTCTATGCGCAGCTTTTCTTCCTAAATTATTTATTTTATTTCCGTGTCTCATTTTCCCTTAAATTAAATGCGTTATAACAGATTAATCTTTATCTAACTTGTATCTTGACAAATCCATTCCGAAAGTAAGTCCTTTACCTTCAACTAATTCATCAAGTTCTGTAAGCGATTTTTTACCGAAATTTCGGAATTTCATTAAATCACTTTTGGTAAAAGAAACAAGGTCGCCTAAGGTATCTACTTCAGCTGCTTTGAGACAGTTTAGTGCTCGAACAGAAAGGTCCATATCTACCAATTTTGTTTTTAGAAGCTGTCGCATATGTAAAGATTCTTCATCATATGTTTCTGTTTGTACCACTTCATCTGTTTCAAGAGTTATACGCTCATCAGAGAAAAGCATAAAGTGATGAATAAGTGTTTTTGCAGCTTCCATAAGAGCATCTTTCGGGTGAATAGAACCATCAGTTTTTATTTCAAAAACTAATTTTTCATAATCTGTTTTTTGTTCAACCCGATAGTTTTCGATGCTATACTTAACATTTTTAATTGGTGTAAAAATGGCATCCGTCGGAATAGTACCAATAGCTACATTTGGCTTAGCATTTTCTTCAGCCGATACATAGCCGCGTCCTTTTTCGATAGTGATATCCATTTTGAAATTCACTGTAGGTTCCATATTACAAATAACCAAATCTGGATTTAGAACTTGAAACCCTGTTATAAACTTCTGAAAATCACCCGCAGTCAATTGTTTCTTCCCTGACACAGCGATAGATGCTTTTTCGCTATCAATATCCTCTGCTTGTCTTTTGAAACGCACTTGCTTCAAGTTCAAAATAATTTCCGTAACATCTTCTACAACACCAGAAATAGTTGAAAATTCGTGTTCTACGGAGTCTATTTTAACCGAAGTAATAGCGAAACCTTCCAATGAGGAAAGCATCACTCTTCGCAATGCGTTACCAATGGTTAAACCATAACCTGGTTCAAGTGGACGAAATTCAAATTTGCCCTCGAACTCGGAAGATTCAATCATTATAACTTTATCTGGTTTTTGAAAATTGAATAATGCCATAATCTGACTGCTGTCTTATTTATTATTTAGAGTATAACTCTACGATTAACTGTTCTTTAATATTCTCTGGAATTTGAATTCTTTGAGGAACAGAAACAAAAGTCCCTTCTAATTTTTCTGTATTCCAAGTTATCCACTCATACACAATACTATTTGCAGATAATGAGTTTTCAATAACGCTAAGAGATTTTGATTTTTGACGAACACCAACAACATCACCTGCTTTAAGTGTGTATGAAGGAATATTCACTACCTCACCATTAACAGTAATATGACGGTGAGAAACCAACTGACGTGCAGCACGACGAGTAGGGGCAATACCCATACGATAAACTACGTTGTCTAAACGAGACTCACAAAGTTGAAGAAGAATTTCACCTGTTACACCTCTACTACGACGAGCTTTCTCGTATAAATTACGGAATTGTCTTTCTAGAATTCCATAAGTGTATTTTGCTTTTTGTTTTTCTTGCAACTGAATAGCATATTCAGAGTGTTTTGCTCTTTTACGATTAATGCCGTGTTGCCCTGGAGGATAGTTCTTTTTAGCAAAAGATTTATCTTCTCCAAAAATCGCTTCTCCAAATTTACGTGCGATTTTAGTCTGTGGACCTGTATATCTTGCCATTTTAAAAATTTTAATAAAAAAAGGGAAGAGATTATGAATTAAGGCTTTCCTTCGATAATTGCCTCTTCCCTTGATACTTATAAATTATACTCTTCTTCTTTTAGGAGGACGACATCCATTATGAGGAAGTGGAGTTACGTCAATAATTTCTGTAACTTCTATACCAGCATTATGAATACTTCTAATAGCAGATTCTCTACCATTACCTGGTCCTTTTACGAATACTTTTACTTTTTTAAGTCCCGCATCGAATGCATTTTTTGCTGCATCTTCAGCCGCTACTTGCGCAGCGTATGGAGTATTCTTTTTTGACCCTCTAAATTTCATTTTACCAGCAGAAGACCAAGAGATTACATCTCCTTTTTTATTTGTAAGAGAAATAATAATGTTATTGAATGTAGCTGAAATATGAGCCTCACCCACAGATTCGATAACTACTTTACGCTTCTTTGAAGTTTTTGCATTTGATTTTGCCATATTGCTACTTATTATTTAGTTGCTTTTTTCTTATTAGCAACAGTTTTTCGTCTACCTTTTCTTGTTCTTGAGTTGTTTTTCGTTTTTTGTCCTCTTAAAGGTAATCCTGCTCTGTGGCGAATACCTCTGTAACAACCAATATCCATCAAGCGTTTAATGTTCAATTGGATTTCAGAACGCAACTCTCCTTCAATTTTGTAAGAAGCAACAACCTCACGAATGTTACTGATTTCATCATCATTCCATTCGTTTACTTTTTTGTCTTCATTTACTTGAGCTCTTTGTAAGATTTCTTTAGCTCTACTTTTTCCGATACCAAAAATATAAGTTAAACCAATAACTCCTCTTTTGTATTTTGGTAAATCTATACCTGCAATTCTTGCCATAATTATCCTTGTCTTTGTTTGAATCTAGGATTCTTTTTATTAATTACGTACAATACCCCTTTACGACGCACAATTTTGCACTCGGGACTTCTTTTTTTAATTGATGCTCTAACTTTCATGTGTTCTTTTAGTTATATGTTTTCACATGTGTCTATTCTTACTAGACGGTTTTATTCTGTTACTAAAATTTAATATCTGTATGTAATTCTAGCTTTGGTCAAGTCATATGGAGTCATTTCCAACTTTACACGGTCTCCGGGTAGAAGTTTAATATAATGCATTCTCATCTTTCCTGATATATGAGCTATTACTACGTGTCCATTATCTAATTCTACTCGGAACATAGCATTAGAGAGTGACTCTATAATTGTCCCATCTTGTTCTATTGCTGCTTGCTTAGCCATCTTACCTTCTATTTTTACCTGTTTTCATTAGCCCATCATAGTGACGATTTAGTAAGTAAGAATTTACTTGCTGCATTGTATCTATAGCAACACCTACTAAAATAAGTAATGAGGTTCCTCCATAAAACAATGCCCATTGATGGTCTATATCTAATATTTTATTAGCTACTGCTGGTAACACAGCTATGGCAACTAAGAATAAGGAACCTGGTAGTGTAATTAAAGACATTATTTTATCTAAATAGTCTCCTGTTTCTTGTCCTGGTTTTACTCCAGGGATAAAACCTCCACTACGTTTTAAATCATCTGCCATTTTATTACTAGGAACAGTTATAGCAGTGTAGAAATATGTAAAAATAATGATGAGTAAAGCAAATACAAAATTATACCAAAAACCAAAAACGTCACTAAAATTATTCTTTATTTGCCCTGCTAATTCAGATTTAAATAATCCTGCTAGTGCAGATGGCACAAACATAATTGCTTGTGCAAAAATAATTGGCATAACACCAGACGCATTAAGTTTTAAAGGAATATATTGTCTTGCTCCAAAAATATTTCTCTCTTCTTTCCCTCCTGTAGTTCTTCTTGCATATTGTACTGGTACTTGTCTAACTGCAAGAGTTAAATAAATAGAAGCCAAAATAATAAGCAACCACAAAAGTACTTCTACAATGATAAACATAGCGGACTGTCTAGCAACCTCACCTATAAAAGCATGAGGCATACGCGCTACAATACCTACCATAATAAGTAATGAAATACCATTACCAATTCCTTTATCTGTAATTTTTTCTCCAAGCCACATTGCAAAAACAGTACCTGTTACTAAAATAATTACAGAAGGAATAATGAAGTCAAGACCTTTTCCTAAAATAAATGCACTTTCTGGAACACCTAATGCACTTATAGAGTAAAGATAAGCAGGAGCTTGTACAATACAAATTGCTATCGTTAGCCATCGGGTAATCTGATTTATTCGTCTTCTACCACTTTCTCCTTCTTGTTGTAACTTTTGTAAATATGGAATAGCTATTCCCATAAGTTGCACAACAATTGAAGCAGAGATATACGGCATAATCCCTAAAGCAAAAACAGAAGCTTTAGCAAATGCCCCCCCTGTAAAAGCATTAAGGATATCCAACAAACCTCCTTCAGAAGTTCTTTGAGTCAATTTACTTAATTGTTCCGCATCTATACCAGGTAGAATAACGTGCGCACCAAAACGATATACCAAAAGAATGGATAAAGTTAAGATGATTCTATTACGCAATTCTTCTATCTTCCAAACATTAGTTAAGGTCTCGATAAATTTCTTCATAATACAATATTATAGAGTTACAGCTTCGCCTCCTGCCTTTTCGACAGCTTCTTTTGCACTTGCTGTGAACTTATGAACAGATATTTTTAATTTAGATTTCAATTCTCCTCCTCCAAGTATTTTTACTAAATCTGTTTTTTTAGCCAAACGATTTTCAACTAAAATATCAAGATTAACAGTATCTGTAATAAGCCCTCTATCTACAAGCTCTTGTAGTCGACCTATATTGATACCTACATACTCTTTACGGTTAAAGTTTTTGAAACCGAATTTTGGTACGCGTCTTTGAAGTGGCATTTGTCCTCCTTCAAAGCCTATTTTAGTAGAAAAACCAGAACGAGATTTTGCTCCTTTGTGTCCTTTTGTAGAAGTACCACCTTTACCAGAACCTTGTCCTCTACCTACGCGCTTCCCTTCTCTATGTACTGAACCTTGTGCAGGTTTCAAATTACTTAAATTCATAACTTATTATTCTGCTTTTTATGCTTCTTGTACAGAAACTAAGTGTTTAACTTTATTAATCATTCCAAGAATACTTGGTGTAGCTTCATGTTCTACTGTTTTACCAATACCTGTAAGCCCCAAAGACTCTAATGTTAATTTTTGAGTCTTTGTACGCTTAATGCTACTTTTAGTTTGTTTAACTATTATCTTTGCCATTGTTACTAATTTTAACCTTTAAACAATTTTTCCAAAGAAATACCACGTTGTTCAGCAATTGTTTTAGCACTTCTAAGTTTCAACAAAGCATCGAAAGTAGCTTTTACTACATTATGAGGGTTTGATGAACCTTGAGATTTTGAAAGTACGTTATGTACTCCTAACGCTTCTAAAACAGAACGAACAGTTCCTCCGGCAATTACCCCAGTACCTTTTGTTGCTGGTTGTAAATATACACGAGCTCCTCCATATTTCCCTTTTTGTTCATGAGGTAAAGTAGTACCATTAAGAGGGATACGAACTAAGTTCTTTTTAGCATCTTCTACAGCTTTTGCAATAGCATCAGCTACTTCTTTTGATTTTCCTAATCCGTGCCCTACAACTCCGTTCTCATCACCTACCACAACGATAGCTGAAAAACCAAAAGCACGTCCTCCTTTTGTAACCTTAGTTACTCGTTGAACCCCTACCAAGCGATCTTTTAATTCAAGTCCACTTGGTTTTACATATTCTACATTTTTATAATTCTGATACATAATTTCTTAGAATTTAAGTCCGCCTTCTCTTGCTCCTTCGGCTAATGATTTTACTCGTCCGTGGTATAGATACCCTCCTCTATCAAAAGATACTGTTTCAATACCTGCTACATTCGCTTTCTTAGCAAGGGCTTCACCCACTTGTTTTGCTTTTTCAGTTTTTGTACCAGATACTTTAATATCTTTATCTCTGGAAGATGCAGCTACTAAAGTAACTCCTTTGGTATCATCTATTATTTGAGCATAGATTTCACTATTACTTCTAAAAACAGCCAATCTTGGTTTTTGAGCAGTTCCTGAAACTACCTTTTTTATTCTGTTTTTAATTCTTTGTCTTCTTTCTATTTTTGATAATGCCATTATGTTAACTTTTAAGCTGATTTACCTGCTTTTCTTCTTAATTCTTCACCAACAAACTTCACTCCTTTTCCTTTGTAAGGCTCTGGCATACGGAAAGAACGGATTTTAGCCGCTACTTGTCCTAATAATTGTTTATCGTGAGAAGTTAATTTAATGATAGGGTTTTTACCTTTCTCATTAATAGTTTCCAACTTTATCTCTTGTGGAAGCTCCATTATGATATTATGAGAAAATCCTAAAGCCAAGTCTAATTTTTGACCTTGGTTAGAGGCACGATACCCTACCCCTACTAACTCTAATTCTATAGTAAAACCTGTAGATACTCCGTGAACCATATTGTTAAGCAATGCACGATATAAACCGTGCAATGCATTATGAGTTTTTGTCGTACCTTGGTTTTCTAACACTAATTTTCCATCCTCTTGCTTTACAGCAATGTCTTTAACCTCCTGGGTTAATTCGCCTAGTTTTCCTTTTACAGTAACAATATTACCATTGATAGTAATCGTTACTCCTTGTGGAATACTGATGGGTGCTTTACCTATTCTTGACATTTCTTAGTCTTATATTATTAGTAAACATTACAAATTACTTCTCCGCCTACTTTTAACTCTCTTGCTTGCTTACAAGTCATTACTCCTTTTGAAGTAGATATGATAGCAATACCAAGTCCGTTAAGTACTCGCGGAAGTTCAGTAGAACTCACATATTTACGAAGTCCTGGAGTACTTACACGCTCAATTTTTCTGATAACAGGTTCTTTTGTTACTTTATCATATTTAAGAGCAATTTTAATGACTCCTTGAATTTCATTTTCTTCAAATTTATAACTAAGGATATAACCTTGGTCAAAAAGGATTTTAGTAATCTCTTTTTTAAGATTTGAAGCTGGAATTTCTACTACTCTGTGCCCTGCATTACTCGCATTGCGAATTCTTGTTAAATAATCTGCTATTGGGTCTGTATACATATTGTCTGTTTTTTAAATTACCAACTTGCTTTTTTAACGCCTGGAATTAACCCTTTATTCGCCATTTCTCTGAATAATACACGAGAAATTCCAAAAGTACGCATATATCCTTTTGGTCTTCCTGTGAGTTTGCAACGATTGTGCAAGCGTACTGGAGATGCATTTTTAGGAAGTTTTTGTAATGCTTCATAATCACCTGCTTCTTTAAGAGCTTGGCGTTTTGCAGCATACTTAGCAACCAATTTTTCTCTTTTTACCTCACGGGCTTTCATTGATTCTTTCGCCATACTAATTCTTTTTAAATGGTAATCCTAATTCGGTTAATAATGATTTGGCTTCTTTATCTGTATTTGCAGATGTAACAAAAGTGATATCCATACCTGCTACTTTATTGATTTTATCAATATCGATTTCAGGGAAAATAATTTGTTCTGTAACACCTAAGTTATAATTTCCTCGCCCATCAAAGCCATTAGCTTTAACTCCTTGAAAATCTCTTACACGAGGAAGAGCAGTAGTTACTAATCTATCAAGAAATTCATACATTCTTTCTCCACGAAGAGTTACTTTTGCTCCAATAGCCATTCCTTTACGAAGTTTAAACGAAGCAACGTCTTTTTTAGAAAGTGTAGCAATAGCCTTTTGACCAGTAATCTTAGTAAGCTCTTCTACAGCATAGTCTATTTGTTTTTTATCTGCAACAGCAGACCCTACACCACGGCTTACTACAATTTTTTCAAGTTTAGGAACTTGCATTACATTTTTATAACCAAATTCTTGTTTGAGAGCTGCAATTACGCGCTCTTTATATTCCTGTTTTAATCTAGGTATATATTTATCTGCCATAATTACAATACTTGTTTAGATTTTTTTGAAACTCTCACTTTTTTTCCATCTCTCACTTCATATCCTACTTTTGTTGGCTCACCTGTTTTAGGGTCTAAAAGCGACAAATTAGAAATATGAATAGGAGCTTCTTTCTTTATAATTCCTCCTTGAGGATTCTGAGCACTTGGCTTTGTATGTTTAGAAATTAAATTGATTCCTTCAACAATAGCTCTATTTTTCTCACGATCTACGTTAAGTATTTTGCCTTTCTGACCTTTATGCTCTCCAGCAATTACAACAACGCTATCTCCTGTTTTAATTTTTAGCTTTATCATTATTGTGTCTAATTAAAGCACTTCTGGTGCTAATGATACAATTTTCATAAATTGTTTGTCACGAAGCTCTCTTGCTACAGGACCAAATACACGAGTTCCTCGCATTTCACCTGCTGCATTAAGCAGTACACACGCATTTTCATCAAAACGGATGTAAGAACCATCTTGTCTTCTTACTTCTTTTTTAGTTCTCACTACTACTGCGGTAGATACTTGTCCTTTTTTTACATTCCCATTGGGAGTAGCTTCTTTCACTGCAACAACTATTTTATCACCTACGGAGGCATAACGACGTTTTGTTCCTCCAAGAACACGGATAGTCAAAACTTCTTTTGCTCCCGTATTATCTGCTACTTTTAATCTTGATTCTTGTTGTACCATAATTACTTAGCTCTTTCAATGATTTCAACTAATCTCCAACATTTGGTTTTACTTAAAGGGCGAGTCTCCATAATTCTCACTGTATCCCCAATGTTACAATCATTTTTTTCATCGTGTGCTACAAACTTTTTAGTTTGCAATACGAATTTTCCATACATAGGGTGTTTTACTCGTTTTACCACAGAAACTACAATGGATTTGTCCATTTTATTACTGGATACAACCCCTATTCTTTCTTTTCTGATATTTCTTTTTTCCATATTAAAGCAACAACGATTTATTGTAATTCTCTTCTTGTTAGCTCACTTGCCAATCTTGCTATTGTTCTTCTTGTCTTTCTTATAGACAATGGATTTTCAAGAGGTGTAATTGCGTGAGCAATTTTCATATCTGCGTATGCTTTTTTATATTCACCAAGCTTTTGTTGTAGCTCAGCTACCGATAAATTTTTAACTTCTGACTGTTTCATTTGTTAATAAAATTAATCTTGATAATCTCTCGCTACAACGAATTTAGTTGTTACAGGCAGTTTTTGAGCAGCTAAGCGTAAAGCTTCTTTTGCTACATCAAGAGGAACGCCGCCTATTTCAAACATAATTCTACCTGGTTTTACCACAGCTGCCCAATATTCTACGGCACCTTTACCTTTACCCATACGTACCTCTAAAGGTTTTTTAGTAATTGGTTTATCTGGAAATATTTTTATCCAAAGCTGACCTTCACGTTTCATAAAACGAGTAGCTGCAACACGAGCAGACTCAATTTGACGAGCAGTAATGAAAGCTGATTCCAAAGATTTAATACCAAACATACCATTAGAAAGTTGGTGACCTCTTTGAGACACACCTTTCATTCTACCTTTTTGTACCTTACGATATTTTGTTCTTTTTGGTTGTAACATTCTAATTCTCTTTTAATAATTATTTTTTACGGCGAGCTCTTTTAGCATCTGAGTTTCCTCTTTCTTCTTTTGAAGAACCTCCAAGATTTTTCTTAGACATTCCTACAAGAGGAGATAATTCTCTTTTGCCATATACTTCACCTTTCATAATCCACACTTTGATTCCCATACGTCCGTAAGTAGTATGAGCTTCTCCAAGTGCGTAATCAATATCTGCACGGAAAGTAGAAAGAGGAATACGTCCTTCTTTATAACTTTCTGATCGAGCCATTTCTGCTCCATTCAAACGTCCAGATATTTGAATTTTAATACCCTCTGCATTCATACGCATTGCAGCAGCAATAGCCATTTTTATTGCCCTACGATAAGAAATACGACTTTCTATCTGGCGAGCAATACTTTCTGCTACAAGAGGTGCATCAAGTTCAGGTCTTTTAATTTCAAAGATATTAATTTGAATATCTTTGCCTGTAATTTTTTTCAATTCTTCTTTTAACTTGTCTACCTCTTGTCCGCCTTTCCCGATAATAATACCTGGACGAGCAGTAGTGATAGTAACGGTTACAAGTTTTAAAGTTCTTTCAATAATTACACGAGAAACACTAGCTTTTGATAAACGAGTATGAACATACTTTCTGATTTTATCATCTTCAGCTAACTTATCTCCGTAATCATTACCTCCATACCAGTTAGACTCCCATCCTCTGATAATACCAAGGCGATTTCCTATTGGATTTGTCTTTTGTCCCATACTTTAATCTTAGCTTACAGTGTTATTTTTAGCTCCTAAAACCAAAGTTACATGGTTTGAGCGTTTACGAATTCTATGTGCTCTCCCTTGTGGTGCTGGGCGAAGTCTTTTTAACATAGCTCCTTCATCCACACGGATTTCTTTTACAAATAACTGAGCGTCTTCCAAATTAGCTCCTTCGTTTTTAGCTTGCCAGTTAGCAATAGCTGACAATAATAATTTTACTAAACGAGCTGCTGCTTCCTTTTGGTTAAATTTCAAAATAGCAAGTGCTTTTTCTACTTCTACTCCACGTACTAAATCAGCAACTAATCTCATCTTACGAGGAGAAGTAGGGCAGTTATTCAATTTAGCAAAAGCTAAACTTTTTTTAGCTTCTTTAATTTCTAATGCTCTTTCTCTTTTTCGAACTCCCATAGCCTTCTATTATTTTTTACCTTTATTTTTTGCTCCTGCGTGCCCTCTAAATGAGCGAGTAGGTGCAAATTCTCCTAACTTATGTCCTACCATATTCTCTGTAACATATACAGGTACAAACTGTTTTCCGTTATGAACTGCTATAGTTTCCCCTACGAAATCAGGCGTAATCATTGACGCTCTTGACCAAGTCTTTATAACGGTTTTCTTCCCTGTTTCTTTATTTTGGAGAACTTTTTTCTCCAAAGCATAATGAACATAAGGTCCTTTTTTTAATGAACGTGCCATATCCTAATTATTTCTTTCTACGTTCTACAATATACTTATTACTTGCTTTGGTTTTAGAACGAGTTCTATAACCTTTTGCTGGGATACCTTTACGTGAGCGAGGATGTCCTCCTGATGCACGACCTTCACCACCTCCCATTGGGTGATCAACTGGGTTCATAACAACTGCTCGTGTACGAGGTCTTCTTCCTAACCAACGTGAACGACCTGCTTTACCAGAAATTATCAACTGATGATCTGAGTTGGACACTGCTCCAATGGTAGCTAAACAAGTAAGTAAAATCATACGAGTCTCTCCAGAAGGTAATTTAACTGTTGCATATTTACCTTCTTTAGCCATAAGTTGAGCAAAAGTACCTGCTGAACGAGCTATATTTGCTCCTTGTCCTGGGCGTAACTCAATACAACTTATAACTGTTCCTAGAGGAATTTCTGACAAAGGCATTGCATTACCTACTTCTGGCGCTACATTTTTCTCTCCAGAAATAATTACTTGATCTACTTTCAATCCTGCAGGAGCTATTATATATCGTTTTTCCCCATCTGTATATTGAACTAGCGCAATAAATGCTGTTCTATTTGGGTCATACTCAATAGAAACAACTTTGGCTTCTACTCCAAACTTATTTCTTTTGAAGTCAATAATACGATATTTTTTCTTATGACCACCACCAATATAGCGCATAGTCATTTTCCCCTGATTGTTTCTACCTCCGGTCTTTTTTAACGGAACAACTAAACTTTTTTCCGGCTTATCAGTAGTAATAACATCAAAGTTATTTACCACTCTAAAACGCTGACCTGGTGTAATCGGTTTTAATTTTCTTACTGACATACTTTATTTGTCTTCCTAAATATTGTTATAAAAATCAATAGTTTCTCCATCTTTTACACTTACAACTGCTTTTTTAATTGCATTTGATTTAGACTGTTGAAGTCCATTTTTAGTGTAACGAGTTGTTCGCTTAGGCGCATAGTTCAAAGTACGAACACTTTCTACTGTAACGCCATAAGTAGCTTCAATAGCTTGCTTAATCTGTATCTTATTTGCCTTAACAGAAACAGCAAAAGTATAACAATTTTTTAACTCACTATTAGCAGTTGCTTTCTCTGTTATAATAGGTTTTATCAATATACTCATTGTTTTATTTTGTTAAATTGGATTGAACAACTTCTACTGCACTCTCTAATAACACTACATTTGATGCATTAGCAATTGCATAAGTATTTAATTCAGAAGCAGTTACAACATTAACAGCCTCTAAGTTTCTAGATGACAAATATACATTTTTATTTGTATCTCCCAACACAAAAAGAGATTTTTTATCTTGGATTCCTAAAGAATTTAAAATTTTAACAAATTCTTTTGTTTTTGGAGTTTCAAAATTAAAATCTTCTAACACTACTAAAGCTCCTTGTTGAACTTTTTGGCTAAGTACAGAACGACGTGCTAAACGTTTTACTTTTTTGTTCAATTTTTGTGTATAATCTTTTGGTCTTGGTCCGAAAATACGACCTCCACCAACAAAAACTGGAGATTTAACACTTCCTGCACGAGCTGTACCTGTTCCTTTTTGTTTTTTAATTTTTCTGGTACTTCCTGCTACTTCATTTCTCTCTTTAGCTTTGTGTGTTCCTTGTCTTTTATTAGCCAAATATTGTTTAATATCAAGATAAATAACGTGATTATTTGGCTCTATTCCAAAAACAGCCTCAGAAAGAGTTATCTTTCTTCCTGTTTCTTTCCCTTGTATATTTAATACTGCTACTTCCATTATTTGTGAATAGTTACGTAAGCATTTTTATGGCCAGGAATACATCCTTTTACAATAAGAAGATTTTTTTCTGCAACCACTTTTAATACTTTCAAGTTTTGTACTGTTACTTTTTCAGCTCCCATTCTTCCAGCCATACGCATTCCTTTGAATACTCTTGAAGGATAAGAAGAAGCTCCTACTGAACCTGGTGCTCTCAAACGGTTATGTTGCCCGTGTGTTGATTGTCCTACTCCTCCAAATCCATGGCGACGAACAACACCTTGAAAACCTTTACCTTTTGAAACACCTGTTATATCTACAAATTCGCCTTCTGCGAAAAGCTCTACTGAAATAGTATCGCCTAATTTGTAATTACTCTCAAATCCTTGGAATTCGACAAGTTTTTTCTTTGGAGAAACACCAGCTTTAGCAAAATGTCCTGCTTCAGCTTTATTTGCACGTTTCTCTTTTTTGTCATCGAAACCAAGTTGAAGAGCCTCATACCCGTCAACCTCTTTGGTTCTGACTTGGGTAACTACGCAAGGACCTGCCTCTATGATGGTACAAGGAATATTTTTCCCGTTTTCATCAAAAATACTGGTCATTCCTACTTTTTTTCCAATTAACCCAGACATAAAATTGTATTAAAAATTATTTATTTACTTAATTTTAAAAATAATGATTTTTCATCATTACATATTTGAATATTCAGGGCTAAAAAATCAACCCTGAATATTGCTTTTTTTATCCGTTTTTCCCTTAGTAAATTTACGTTTGGGACAAGTTTAGTAAATTATATACTTTACTTTATAAGTTCTTATCAAACTTTGATTTCAACTTCTACTCCACTTGGTAACTCTAATTTCATAAGAGCATCAATAGTTTTTGGAGATGAACTATAAATATCTAAAAGACGTTTGTATGAACTTAATTCAAACTGCTCACGAGACTTTTTATTTACGTGAGGAGAACGAAGAACAGTAAATAATTTTTTGTGAGTAGGAAGAGGAATAGGTCCTACAACTCCTGCTCCTGTAGATTTTACTGTTTTTACGATTTTTTCAGCAGATTTATCTACTAAATTATGATCGTAAGATTTTAATTTTATTCTAATTTTTTGACTCATTTTTCTAAAAATTAATTAGCTCCTTTTGCTTTTTTAATAACTTCTTCGGAAATATTTGAAGGAGTTTCTGCATAATGAGAGAACTCCATTGTAGAAGTAGCTCGTCCAGAAGACAATGTTCTAAGAGTTGTTACATATCCAAACATCTCAGAAAGAGGCACATTTGCTTTTACTACTTTTGCACCATTTCTATCGCCCATATCATTTACCTGACCTCGACGACGATTCAAGTCTCCTACGATATCCCCCATATTTTCTTCTGGGGTAATTACTTCTAATTTCATTATAGGCTCCATTAAAACAGCTCTTGCTGCACGAGCTGCTTCTTTATAACCTAATCTAGCAGCTAATTCAAATGATAATGAATCTGAATCGACAGGGTGGAAAGAACCATCTTTTAAAGTAATCTTCATAGCATCCATTTCAAAGCCTGCTAAAGGACCACTCTTCATAGCTTCTTTGAATCCTTTTTCAATAGAAGGAATATATTCTTTTGGAATATTACCACCTTTAATTTCATTGACAAATTCTAAGCCAGCCTTTCCTTCTTCTGCAGGTTCCATTGTAAATACGATATCTGCGAATTTACCACGACCACCAGATTGTTTTTTGTAAACTTCACGATGATCTGCTTTTCCTGTGATAGCTTCTTTATACTCTACTTGAGGCTCTCCTTGATTTACTTCTACTTTAAATTCTCGTTTTAAACGATCTACAATAATATCTAAGTGAAGCTCACCCATACCAGAGATAATAGTTTGCCCAGATGCTTGATCTGTTTTTACTTGGAAAGTAGGATCTTCTTCTGCTAATTTAGCTAATGCCATTCCTAACTTATCAACGTCAGCTTTAGTTTTAGGCTCTACTGCAATACCAATAACCGGATCTGGGAACACCATACTTTCTAATACGATAGGATGTTTTTCATCACAAAGCGTATCTCCTGTTTTAATATCTTTGAAACCTACTGCTGCTCCAATATCTCCTGCTTCTATATATTCAATAGGATTTTGCTTATTAGCATGCATTTGATAGATACGAGAAATACGTTCTTTACTCTCTGAACGAGTATTAAGCACATATGAACCAGCATCTAAATGTCCTGAATATACACGGAAGAAAGCTAAACGACCTACATAAGGGTCTGTTGCTATCTTAAATGCTAAAGCTGCAAAAGGCGCATCTACAGCTGGTTTACGAAGAACTACTGCTCCTGTATCTGGATTTGTACCCTCAATTGCCTCTTTATCCAAAGGAGAAGGTAAATAGCGACATACAGCATCTAACATGAATTGAACTCCTTTATTTTTGAAAGAAGAACCACAAGTCATAGGAATGATAGCCATATCCATTACTGCAGCACGCAAAGCATTGTGTATTTCTTCTTCTGAGATAGAGTTTTCATCCTCCATAAATTTCTCTAAAAGACCTTCATCATACCCCGCTACTTCTTCAATAAGTTGAGCTCTATATTTAGCTACATCAGCTTTCATATCTTCAGGAATTTCTACAACATCAAATGTTGCCCCTTGAGATTCCTCATGCCAAACAATAGCTCTGTTTTTTATCAAATCTACAACACCTTTAAAATCAGCTTCTTCACCAATAGGAAGAACGATAGGCACTGCATTAGATTTCAACATATCTTTTACTTGCTGACAAACTTTAAGGAAGTCTGCTCCTTGTCTGTCCATTTTATTAACAAAGCCCATACGAGGAACTTTGTAATTATCAGCTAAACGCCAGTTTGTTTCAGACTGAGGCTCTACCCCATCAACTGCTGAAAACAAGAATACCAACCCATCTAAAACACGTAAAGAACGATTTACTTCTACAGTAAAGTCCACGTGGCCGGGAGTATCTATAATATTAAAATGATATTCTTTTGCGTCTGCTGTAGGTTTTCCATTTTCTGTTGGAAAATTCCATTTACAAGTAGTTGCTGCAGACTGAATAGTAATACCTCGTTCAGCCTCTTGCTCCATCCAGTCCATAGTAGAAGCTCCATCGTGAACCTCTCCTATTTTGTGAGTTTTCCCTGTATAGAAAAGAATACGCTCTGTAGTTGTGGTTTTACCCGCATCAATATGCGCCGCAATACCAATATTTCTTGTATATTTTAAATCTCTACTCATATTGCTCCACTAATTAAAATCTAAAATGAGAGAACGCTTTATTTGCCTCTGCCATTTTGTGAGTATCCATTCTTTTCTTAACAGCTGCTCCTTCTTCTTTTGCTGCTGATAATATTTCGCCCGCTAGTTTTTGCGCCATAGACTTTTCATTTCTCTTACGAGCGTATCCTATAAGCCATTTCATAGCCATAGAAACTTTTCTATCTGGACGAATTTGCATTGGAATTTGGAATGTAGCTCCACCTACACGGCGAGAGCGTACCTCTACGTGAGGCATAACGTTTGACAACGCGTCTTTCCATACTTCCAAAGCTGTTTTTTCATCGTTATTTTTCTTTTGTTCTACGATATCAATTGCATCATAGAAAACTTTAAAAGCCACTGACTTTTTACCGTCCCACATTAGATTGTTCACAAAACGTGTAACTAATTGGTCATTAAATTTAGGATCTGGTAAAAGAGGTCTTTTCTTAGCCTGTCTTTTTCTCATTTCTCTGTGTTAAAAGATTTTTAAATTACTTTTTCTTTCCTTTTGCTGGTGCAGCTGGTGCTTGTCCTGGTTTTGGGCGTTTAGCTCCGTATTTTGAACGGCGTTGAGTTCTTCCATTAACTCCCGCTGTATCCAAAGCTCCACGCACGATGTGATAACGAACACCTGGTAAATCTTTTACCCTTCCGCCTCTTACCAATACTATCGAGTGCTCTTGAAGGTTATGTCCTTCTCCTGGAATGTATGCGTTTACTTCATTACCATTAGTCAAACGAACACGCGCAACTTTACGCATTGCTGAGTTTGGTTTTTTTGGTGTAGTAGTATAAACACGTGTACACACTCCTCTTCGTTGAGGACACGAATCCAAAGCAGCCGATTTACTCTTCTTAGCAATTGTGGCTCTTCCTTTTCGTACTAATTGTGAAATTGTTGGCATATTTTTTAATAAAATTAAAATATTTCTTTAAGCGAGGGCAAAGGTAAAAACTTTTTTTCTTTTTACCAAATATAAAGCGCTTATTTTCAATATTTTTATTTATTATTTTCTATCTTTTGTATTAACAGAAAAGTTATTTCTATTCTTACACGGAAAAGAAACACTCTCAATGCGTTGAAAATCAGAGAAATAAATTTTTAACAAATTACTTATCATATTGATTATCAAAGCAGAGAAAAATAAAAAAAAGTTATTAACAATTGAAAATAAAAAAATCTGTACTTAAAAAAATAAGTACAGATTTTCAACTAAAACCTAATCACAATATTAATTACACTCTGCTTTTATTGCATCTTTTGAATAATTTGTTTTTGTTTTTAAAGTATTTACTAAATTAGCAGGAACTTTTATACATTCTATTTTCATTCCTTGACGAGCTGTTACTGATGTTAATTTATTACACTTGCTCAAATCTAATCTTTGTAAATTAGGCGATTGTATATCAACAGTTGTAAGATTTGTTAAAGTACTTGTATTGACTGTTATAATACTATTTCCTGTAAATGTTACTTTATGTAAATTTACGAATGGAGACAAATCTATATTAGAAACACTTGCTCCTATTTCCATTTCTGATATATTTATAAAATGCTCTAAACCTGAAAGATCTGAAATACGAGTATCTATAATTTGTATTTTCTTATCTCTTATACTAGCAGCCTCTGCTTTTGTTATAGAATGTACTCCTTCTACTTTATTAGGGAAGAAAGTTCTATATATAAGACTTCTCAAATTTTTATCAGAAATGATAACAAGGCTAGAATTTGGGTCTGTACTTCCTCCACTATTTGTTCTATAGAAAGTGCCTTGATTCTTACCATCTAATACATTCAGTCTATCTGCTAATTCCTGATTAGCAACAATAATAGAAGTTAAAGCTGTATTTGAAAGCGGAGCAGAGCCTACCGCCTTCTTAATAGATATATTCTGTGCATCATCTAAAGTTAAATTTAAATGAGAAATATCTAAAGTGCCAGATAAATAGTTTCCTATTAAATTCAATTGTTTAATAGTTGTAAGCCCTCCTAAATTAATTGCTGTAAGTCTATTTTGTTGAAGGTTTAATTTATTTAGTTTAGAGAGATTATCAAAATTAATATTTATAATAGCATTATTACCTAATTCTATAGTTTCCAATAAAGGTAAATTTCTTAGAATAACATCTTTAATATTGTTACGTTCCATTTGAACTGTTACCAAATTAGGAAAATCCTGAAGAACAAGATTGGTATTATTTAATATTTGCCCCTCTACACGTATTTTTGAAATATTTGAGAAATATTTTAAATCTGATATATCATCAACTTCATATTGAGAGGAAAGACAAGTAATTTCTCTTTTATAAGCTAATGCTTCTTGTTTAGTAATTTCACCATCACCATTAGCATCTACCCTTTGATTGGCTGGATATGTTTTTTGAGAATTAATAATACAATCTTTTAGTTTTTGATTGATATTCAAAATCTCATCAACAGCATCTGTATGTGTATATTTGTGAGTACTGTCTTCAATATTAAATTTATCTGCTAATTGTTTAGAAGCTACTTTAATACCTGTAATTGCGCTATTTGAACCTCCTTTTACTATTTGAACAGTACTAAGAGCTGTAAGCTTGGAAAAATCTAAAAATCCTGAAATATTATTGTTTGTAGCTTTAATACTTTGTAAACGAGTAAGAGCTCCTATATTCAATTTTGTTAATTGATTATCATTTACCTCTAACTTTTCAAGATTGGTAAAAAACTCTATCCCTGTAAGGTCTCTTATTCCTTTTGCATTCAAAAATAAAGCGGTTGGAGCCTTTGCTTCTGCAATACTAATTTTCCCATTTTTATCTATATCCCATTGAGATAATGCTTTTCTAAAATTTTCATCAGGGATATTTATTGCTTCCTCTATAAGTTGTACCCAATTATTACCTTCTTTTTTATATAATTTATTAGATGCTTTATCTAAAAAATATTTTGAACCAATAGAAGAAGAAGGAGTACCAGAACCGATGTAAATATCTCCGTCTGTATAATTACTTATAGAGGTAATAGGCGTCCAAGAAGAACCATTTTTTTGATACAAAATTTTGCTTGTAGTATCAAAATAATATGTTCCTGCTGTTGCCGAAGAAGGTACTGTATTCCCTTTATTTACGTACTCAGTAGCTGAGGGAGGTGTTCCATTATCAGAATTATCGCCACCTGATTTGGAACATCCAACACTTACCATAGCACTTAATAGAAGAGCAAAGCCTAATTGTTTCAATTTTTTCATTTTGTGAGTGTTTTAGTTTAACTTTGGGGCAAAGGTAATTAAATATTTTAACTACACAATAAAATAAATATTTATTTTAAGAGAAAAACGCTTTTTTAACACACTTATTGACAATAAAAAGACAGTTAAATATACAATTAAAGCATCTTTTTTGTTAAAAAGACGCTTTAATTTATTTATTTTTTATATTTTATTTAGTTTTTAAAGAAATAAAATGTAAATTTCTTTTTTTTATTCACATTTTATTTTTTTTGTTAATAACTAAACTTTTTATTTGTATAATTTTTTAAACATTTTGCCATTTTTTTATCCAATTGGCAAGAGTGTCACTCCAATCATCTCTATCATTAAGACACGGAATAAGTTTATAAGTTTCTCCACCAGCTTTAAGAAAGTCTTCTTTACCTTCCATTCCTATTTCTTCAATAGTTTCTAAACAATCCGAGACAAAAGCAGGAGTAACTACCGCCAATCGTTTTATTCCCTTATGGGCTAAACTTTCAATAGTAGCATCTGTATAAGGTTGTAGCCAAGGATTTTTCCCCAATCTGGATTGGAAAGATGTTCCATAAGAGCCTTCTTTTAACCCTAGTTCTTTCACTACGGCTTCGGTTGTTGCATAACATTGATGGCGATAACAATAACTATGCGCTGGCGAATCATTTTTACAACAATTATCATCAATTTTACAATGAGATTGTGTAACATCCGATTTATAAATATGTCTTTCTGGAATTCCGTGATAAGAGAACAATAAATAATCTTCTGAAAATTCTTCTTTTATTGATTGCGCTAATACCTTTATATAGTCTTCTCGCTCATAAAAAGCAGGAATTTCAGTTATTTGAATATTTGGATATTTTTTCTTTCGAATTTTTTCTGCCAATACAGAAATTGTCTCTGTTGTAGCCATTGCAAACTGAGGGTACAATGGAACCAACAAAATATGCGTTACGCCTTGTTTATGAAGCGCTTCTATACCAGACTCGAGAGATGGATTTCCGTAACGCATTCCTAACTCTACAGGGATAGATACGCGTTGTTGTACTTTCTTTTGTAATCGTCTGGAAAGAACAATAAGAGGCGAGCCTTCTTCCCACCAAACTTTTTTATAGGCTTCTGCCGAATGTTTTGAACGAGTGTTAACAATTATTCCTTTAACAAGAAAAGCCCGCATAAGATAAGGAATATCAATCACTCGCTCATCCATCAGGAATTGGTCTAAATATTTTTTAACATCCTTTACTGATGGTGAATCTGGCGACCCTAAATTTACCAACAAGACTCCTTTTTGCATTTATTAAATTTTTGGGCAAAAATACACATTTTAAAATTATCTGTATTAATTTAACATCAATTTTTTCTATTTTGATATAGATTTTTACTTTAATATGAATAAAATAGGATATCTTTTTTTAGAAAAACTATTTCTTTTTTAAGCTATATTTTATCCTAAAAAATTGTATTTTTGCAAAAAAATATGTTATGAATTATTTTTCTTCTGATTTTACTTTGGGTATTTTAGGTGGAGGGCAATTAGGTAAAATGCTCCTTTATGAAACCCGAAAATATGATATTCAAACCAAAGTACTTGACCCAAGTGCAGACGCTCCTTGCCGTATTGCTTGTAATCAATTTATACAAGGTGATTTACTAGATTTTGACACTGTATATCAGTTTGGTAAAAATGTAGACATTTTAACATTTGAAATAGAAAATGTTAATGTTGATGCCTTAGAAAAATTAGAAAAAGAAGGCATTTTGGTATATCCTTCTCCAAAAAATCTCCGAATAATACAAAACAAAGGATTACAAAAAATATTTTATAAAGAAAATAATATAGCAACGGCAGATTTTAATTTTTTCACTTCATTGGAAGAACTAAAAGATAGTTTAACGGCAGATGCTTACCCATTTGTTTGGAAAAGTACTCGCTTTGGTTATGATGGAAATGGAGTTAAAATTATTAGAACTTTTAACGACCTACTATCATTACCTAATGGAGAGTGCATCGCAGAGCAACTCATTGATTTTCAAACAGAACTAGCCGTAATTGTAGCCCGAAACCCAAATGGAGAAACTAGAACTTATCCTGTGGTAGAAATGGAGTTTCACCCAGAAGCCAACCAAGTAGAATACGTCATTTGCCCTGCTAGAATCCCGAATGAAATAGCTGAAAAAGCACAAAAATTAGCTTTAAAAGTTTCGGAAACCTTCCAAAATGTAGGTTTATTAGCAGTGGAAATGTTTCTTACAAAAAATGGTGAAGTTTTAGTTAACGAAGTAGCTCCACGCCCACACAATTCAGGACATTACAGCATTGAAGCAAGTTATACCAATCAATTTGAGCAACATTTACGCGCAGTTTTAAATCTTCCATTAGGGAAAACAGAGAGTAAAGTAGCGGGAGTTATGGTTAATTTGGTAGGAGAAGAAGGTTTTTCTGGTGATGTTGTTTATGAAAATATTGAAAAAATAATGTCTTTGGAAGGGGTAACACCTCACATTTACGGGAAAAGACAAACACGTCCTTTTAGGAAAATGGGACATATTACAATTGTTAATGAAGACATTTACAAGGCTCGTGAAATAGCTGCTGAGGTAAAAAAAACAATAAGAGTAATTAGTAAAAAGTAATTTTTTATTCTCTAACAAAAATCATTTTTTATTTTATAAAATACTTATACTTTTGAGCAAAATTAAGGCTTTTTGATAGTCTTTTACAACTGAATTATGAGCATTGAATTATGTATTGAATTATTAGTCGTTTTACTGGCTATATTCATAGGGGCAAGGGTAGGAGGTATCGGGCTCGGTATCTTTGGTATGATAGGTTTAGGTATTTTGGTTTTTGGCTTTGGTCTTAAACCAGGAGAAACACCTACAGATGTAATGCTTATCATTGTTGCAGTAATCACAGCAGCAGCAGCTTTGCAAGAAGCAGGAGGCTTGGATTATTTGGTGAAAGTAGCCGAGAAAATCTTGCGCAAAAATCCTGCAATGATTACCTTCTTGGCACCCATAGTTTGTTACATCTTTACCTTTTTTTCAGGTACAGGGCATGTAGCCTATTCACTTTTGCCTATCATCTCCGAAATTGCTACCGATAGCAAGGTACGCCCCGAGCGACCCCTTTCTATCTCTGTAATCGCTTCCCAACAAGCCATTACTGCCAGCCCTATTTCGGCAGCTACAGCAGCTTTGCTCTCAGCCGAACTCTTAGGCAGTAAAGGGATTACGCTCGGCAATATCCTTATGGTCTGTGTGCCCGCCACACTTATAGGGGTAATTGTAGGAGCCATAGTAGTGAGTTTTATAGGTGTTCCTCTTGAAAAAGATCCCGAATATTTGCGCCGTTTGAAAGAAGGTTTATTAAAAAAAGAAGAAAAAACGGCTGCAGAAATAAATGAAAAAGACCAACAAAGGGCTAAAACATCAGTAATAATATTCCTTATAGCAGTAGTTTCTATTATGCTTTTTGGTTCTATTGATATACTCCGCCCTTCATTTATGATAGGTGGTAAAATACAAAAAATGGAGATGACCCACATTATTGAGATTATAATGATGACGGCTGCAGGTTTAATACTAGTCTTCTCCCGTGTAAATGTAAACAAGGTAATCAAAGGGTCAGTGTTTTTGGCGGGAATGCAAGCAGTTATTGCCATTTTTGGAATCGCTTGGCTGGGAAATACATTCTTTGAAGGAAATAAGATATTCTTTGAAAATAATATTAAAGGTATTGTAACCGATTATCCTTTTCTCTTTGCCATAGCTCTTTTTGTAATGTCTATTCTTTTGTTTAGTCAGGCATCAACAGTAAGAACGCTTTACCCTACGGCCGTTACCACCCTAAACCTTCCTGCTTTATCACTTATCGCCATGTTCCCTGCTGTAAACGGATATTTCTTTATTCCAAACTACCCCACTGTAGTTGCCGCTATTAATTTCGATAGAACGGGTACTACGCGCATAGGTAAATACGTCCTGAACCACTCATTCCAAATACCCGGTTTTGTAGCTACTATTGTAGCCATTACGGTTGGTTATTTAATCATTATGTTTATGTAATTTTTGAAAAAATATTTTTGATAATGAATATATTTAAAAAAATTGCCCTTTCATCATTGTTAATGATGTCTGTGGCAGTCTTTGCACAACAAAAAGCAAAGATACGTATTTTAGCTACTGGCGGAACTATTGCAGGAGTTAGTAAATCTAACACTGAAACCAATTACAAAGCTGGGGAATTAGGTATTTATCAATTATTGGACGCTGTTCCTGAGGTGAAAAACATTGCCGATATCAGTGGAGAGCAAATTGTAAAAATTGGCTCACAAGATATGAATGACGATGTGTGGTTGAAACTTTCTAAACGCATCAACGAATTACTAAACAAAGAAGGTTATGATGGAGTAGTTATCACTCACGGAACCGATACAATGGAAGAAACTGCGTATTTCTTGAACCTTACTGTACATAGTAAAAAACCTGTAGTAATGGTAGGTGCAATGCGCCCAGCAACAGGAATGAGTGCAGATGGACCTATGAACCTTTATAATGCTGTTGTTGTAGCTGCTGATAAAAATGCTACCGGACGCGGTGTTATGGTATGTATGAACGACATTGTTCTTGACGCAAAAGATGTTATCAAAACTAACACAACTTCTGTTGAAACCTTCCAAGGGGCTAATTATGGAAAACTTGCTTACATTCATAATGGAAAAGTATTTTTCAATAGAACGCCTCAAAACAAACATACTTATCAGTCTATTTTTAATGTTGATAACTTAAAACAATTACCAAAAGTAGGTATCGTATATAGCTACTCTAACGTTTCTGAACTACCTATGAAAGCTTTTATTGACGCAAAATTTGATGGTATAGTACACGCAGGGGTAGGTAACGGAAACTTATACCATACCATTTTTGATTTAGCAGTAAAAGCTAGACAAAACGGAATTCTTTTTGTGCGTTCTTCACGTGTCCCTACGGGTGCTACTACGCTTGATGCTGAGGTTGACGATGCAAAATTCCAGTTTGTAGCTTCTCAAACCTTGAACCCCCAAAAAGCTCGTGTACTTCTAATGCTTGCTCTTACCAAAACCAAAGATTGGAAAGAAATACAATCTTATTTTAATGAATATTAAAACTTTTTCCTAACAAAACAACATCTTATGAAATCGTTTTTTTGGGCAATAAGCCTTCTGATGGGAGGAGTTGCCTTTGCTCAACAAGATTTGCAAGACCAAATAAACCAATTAAAAGCAGAGCTTGAACACCTAAAAAGAGCTCCGATGGATGTTCCCCCTCATAGAGAAACGGAAAATCCTATTCACAAAAAGTTTAATGTTTTTTTCAACTTCCAATCAAGTTTTGATGCTGTAACTCCAAAAAATGGAGAAACAGAATTAGGCTTCAAAGCAAGACAATTGCGCCTTGAAATTCGTGGAGATATAAATGAACGTATTTTCTATCGTTTTCGTCATCGTTTAAATCGTACTAATGAAGCAGCCTCTTTGGACAATTTGGCTCGTGCTACAGACATTATGTATGCAGGGTTTAGATTTAATGACAAACTCTCTTTAACTCTTGGAAAAATGTGCCAAACTTGGGGAGGTTTTGAGTTTGACCTCAACCCTATGAATATCTATGAATATTCTGATATGGTGGATAATATGGATAACTTTATGCTTGGCGGAATGCTTACTTTTTCTCCAAACAAAAACCACGAATTCAACTTCCAGATAACAGATGTTCGTAATAAATCTTTTGCAGATACTTATGGAACAGTTCCTAATGTACAAGCCAGTAAAGCTCCTCTAACTTACATTTTTAACTGGAATGGTAACTTCTTTAGAAACAACCTATTACAGACACGTTGGGCTATTGGCTTCCAAAATGAAGCTAAAAACCATACCAATGCTATGTATACATTTGGTACAAAATTGAATTTTTCAAAATTCCAAGTATTCTTGGATTATATGAATGCTGATGAAGAATTAGACAGGTTAAAATATACTCCATTAAGCAACTCTCAAGTATTGAAAAATGTTACTTATGATACTTTTATATTAAAAGCTGAATATCAACCTATTGAAAAAATCAATATTTTCGTAAAAGGAATGTATGAAACAGCAAAAAATAGTATTGTAAATAACGAAAGAACATCTTTAGGTTATTATACAGGGGTAGAATATTTACCTTTTAAAGACCAAGATTTACGATTTTTCTTGGCTTACATTGGTAGAGAATCTGAAATAAAAAATGGTCTTAAAGATTATAGTGATCGCATTAGCCTTGGTATGATGTACAGAATAAAAGCCTTTTAAGGAATAACAATTAAGAAACGTAAGTTTCATAGTATTAAATTTTATCACAAAAAACCAGAAGAAATTCTTCTGGTTTTTTTATTCCTTTTAAGAAAATCTTATCTTCGTTTTTTGTATATTTAGATTTTTTTAGTAATTTTGTAGAATATTTATTTTATTTTTTGATGAAATTTGTTAAAATTATCTTATATATTATTTTATTTTTTGTATCATTTATTAGCCATTGTCAAACAGATAGTAGTTATTATTTCAAACGAATATCAATAGAACATGGTTTATCACAGTCGGGTGTTACTGCAATTGTTCGAGATCATAAAGGTATTTTGTGGATAGGTACACGACAAGGAATTAATAAAGTAGAACGTAACCGCATAAAAAAATATACTGAATATCATATTTTTCACTTATATGAAGATACAAACCAAAAGCTATGGGCACTAACAGATAAAGGTGTTTTACAATATGAAGCAAAAGAAGACTCTTTTTTACAGAAAACAGAACAAACTTTGTTCTCTATATCTGCAAACTCTTCAGGTTTATTTTTTGGAGGCTACTCTGCTATTTATAAATATAATTCGAATTTCCAAATTATTGAAAGGCTTCCTTTACTAAAAGAAGAAAAAGCAAAAAACAAAGAATGTCTGATTACTCAATTAATTTCTATTGATGAAGACACTTTTCTAGCAGGAACAGAAAGTGATGGAATCTATTTATATTCAGTAAAAACACATACATTAAAAGAATTTATTGAAGATGCAAGTCCTTTAAGTTCTTTATATTATGATAACAAAAATAAAGAAATTTATTTTTCTATTTTCCAAAGAGGCCTTTTTCATTATACACATTCAGGAAAGTTAATAGCAAATTATAACAATACTAATTCTGCTTTATCTAATAATATTATTTTAGACATTAAACCTTATCGTGGCGCTATATGGTTAGCTACAGATGGCGGAGGAATATCTATTTTTCATAAAAACAATAACACTTTTAACAATATTCAACATAGCGCCGGGAATGTACATTCATTGCCTGTAAATTCTATCACTAAACTATATGAAGACAGTAGCCATAATATGTGGGCTGGTACTGTTCGTGATGGGGTTTTTCTTTTCAAAGAAACTTATATAAAGACCTATACAGATAGCTCTTTGGGTAGTAGCAATGGTCTTAGCGAGCGAGCTGTAATTAGTATTTTTGAAGAAAATAATGGAAAAGTCTGGATAGGGACAGATGGTGGAGGAATAAATGAATTTGACCCAAAAACAGAGCTCTTCACTCATCATCTTTCTACATATAATGACAAAATAACATCTATAACACACTTTTCTACCGACAAACTACTAATTTCGGCTTATGGAAAGGGGCTTTTCATATATAATACCAAGAAACATTCATACACTCCTTTCCTTTTAAAGGATGAAAGCACCAACCAAGAGGAATGTTTTTCTGGTTTTACTCCTTTTGTATATAAAATAAGTGAAAAAGATATCCTTATTACTGCCAAAAACACCTATTTGTATAACCTAAACGAACATTCTTTTTCGGAAATACCTTTTGAAGATAATCTTATACCAAAGAATGCCTTACAACTTAAACTCCAGCAGGACAATACTTTATTTCTATCCAAAGGAAATATATTGTATAAAATAACTGAAAATGAGAAAAAAATACAACATTTCCTTACCTTAGATAAAAAATGCAATATTAGCGCTGTTTGTTATGATAAAGAACAAAATACATATTGGATAGCTACTTCTAATGGGTTATTTAACTATTCTCCTAATAAAAATAAACTCAACAGCATAAATACAGACAATATGTTCCATCAAATCAGTTATATGCAAATGGATAACAAACAACGCCTGTGGATTAATGCTTCTAATGTTTTATTCTCTTACCATATTCCTGATAAAAAAATAATTATACAAGATGAGTCTGATGGTTTTTTGCCAAATGATATTATAACAGGATATATTCATCCTTCAACATCTTCTTTCCTTTATATGGGAGGAGTTAGTGGTTTTGTGAAAATTAATAAATCTATCTTTTCTGAGGCAAATACTATTCCTTTATTATTTCTTGAAAGTATTGACCTGAATGGAAAAATATATACCAATGAAAATTTTCCAAAGGAAATACCACCGTATTTTAACACTTTAAAAATTAATGTGGGGCTTAATGAAAAAGATATGTTCCGCAAGATACTTTTTAGGTTTAAAATAAAAAATGAATCTCAAACCTCAACAATAGAAACTTACGATAACAGCCTAGATATCATATCTTTACTTTCTGTAGGGAAATATGAAGTCTATGTAGCTTGTATGACAAAAAATGGCTATTGGACAACAGATGTTCCTTTATTAACCTTTGAAGTTTTGCCCGTTTGGTATCAAAGATTTTGGTTTATCAGTTTAATGGTTCTATTACTTTTAGGGATAATAGCAGGAATAATGTGGGGGTATTTGCGTCGTAAAAAACAACAACTAAAATGGCAAATAGCTCTTCATCAGCAAGAAATGAATGAAAATAAAATACAATTTCTTACCAATGTAAGCCACGAATTGCGTACCCCTCTTACGCTTATTTATGCTCCATTGAAACGATTACTTAACAGTGATGAAACTCAACAACTTTCTGAAAACCAAAAAAATCAATTACAAAGTGCTTTCAGACAAGCTAATACAATGAAAAATATTATTAATTGGGTTTTAGATTATAACCGAAGTACTTCTCTTGAAAATACATTAAATAAAACTTATACTAACCTTAATCACCTTATAACTGATAGCTGTAAAGACTTTGAACAAGAATTTGAAAATAAACATATTTTATTATCTCTACATCTTGATAAAAACTTACCTCCTGTTGAGTTAGATGCTGCTAAAATAAGAGTCATTCTTTCTAATTTACTTATGAATGCTCTAAAATTCAGTAATAAATATTCTACTATACATATTCGAAGTTCTTATAATGAAGAATTTGTTCGTTTTCAGGTAGAAAATACAGGTATTGGACTGCATAATATTGATACAAATAAGCTTTTTACTCGCTTTGTACAAGGTAAACATAACCAAAAAGGTAGTGGTATAGGTCTAGCATATTGTAAAGAGCTTGTTGAGAAACATTCTGGAAAAATAGGCGCGTATGATGATAATACTCATCAGACTATTTTTTATGTAGAAATACCCTATAATAGTAAAGATATTCTTAATAAATTTGAAGGAGAAGAAGAATACAATGAAGTTCCTGAAAAAGTAACTAATCTTTTTGACTCTTCACTATACTCTATACTTTTAGTGGATGATAATACAGATTTTTTAAATTACCTTTATTCAGAATTGCGACCTTTGTTTAAAAATATATCCAAAGCTGTCAATGGTAAAGAAGCTTTATTATTACTAAAAACTTATCAACCAGATATTATTATCAGTGATGTAATGATGCCTATAATGAATGGCTATCAACTTTGTAAAGAAGTAAAAGAGTCATTACTTATTAGCCACATTCCTATTGTTTTACTAACAGCCAAAAATGATACTGAAAGCCAAAAAATAGGCTATAAATTGGGCGCTGATGCTTATCTTTCAAAACCTTTTGATATAGAATTATTACTCTCTGTAATAGGAAATTTACTTAAACAAAAAGAAGTAATAAAACTACGATATGAGAAAGAATTACTTATCCCATCACCTATTACAACAACCATCAGCAATGCAGATGAGGTTTTTATGATAAAACTTAATGAATTCATTAAAAAACATTATAACAATATAGAGTTAGATGCTATAATGATTGCCGAAGGTATGGCTATGAGTCGTGCCTCTGTGTATAACAAAATGAAACAAATAACAGGTATAGGAATCAATGAATATATTAACAAATATCGCATTGAAATAGCTTGCCAATTATTAAAACAAACAGATATTGCCATTACAGATATCGCTTTTGAAGTTGGTTTTAACTCTCAAAAATATTTTAGTACAGCCTTCAAACAAGCCACAGGTATTTCTCCAAAAGAATATCGAAATAATCATAAATAAATTCAATCCTTTTTTATCTAAATAAAAATATCTGATTCTCAATTAGATATTGTTTAATAGATATTTTTGTACCTATTTTAGATAAATTTAAACTTCACTTTTTTTCTATTTCTGTAACTTTGAGCTATCAAATTTTAAGTATCAGTTATTGATACTAAACAAACCAACCATTGTATGAAAAAAAATCTATTTTTATCAATTCTTTTAATGTTAATAGTAGGATGGAGTTATGCTCAACAGCACTCTATTAACGGAATTGTCAGAGATGCTGCTACCCAAGAACCTCTCTTTGGAGCTTCTGTAGTAGTTAAAGGAAGTAACAAAGGTGTAAGTACTGATTTAGATGGTAAATATTCTATTTCTGTACAAACAGGACAGGTTTTAGAAATCTCATTTGTTGGTTACCAAACCAAAGAGATAAAAATATCTGCCAATACCTCAAAAAAACTCAACATCAATCTTTCTGCCGAAGAAGTCCTTCTTGATGATGTTGTTATTGTAGGATATGGAGTTACTAAAAAACGTGATTTGGCAGGTTCTATTGCTTCTTTAAAAACCGAAGATATAAAGGCAGGAGTAGTTACCGATATGTCTCAATTTCTAAAAGGGCGTGCCTCTGGTGTACAGGTAAAACAAAATTCATTAGAACCAGGAGGAAATGTTTCTATTCGTGTAAGAGGCGCATCTTCTGTAAGTGCTGAGAATGAGCCTCTTTATGTCATTGATGGATTTCAAACAGATAATATGTCTCAAATTAATATGGATGACATTGAGTCTATTGAAATACTAAAAGATGCATCAACTACAGCTATTTATGGTGCTAGAGGAGCTAATGGAGTTATTTTGATAACTACCAAAAAAGGGAAAGAAGGGATGTTTAATATAGAATATTCTAACCAAACATCTTTGAAGAAAATGTATAACCCTTGGGATTTGCTTGATGCTGGACAAACTATTTCTCTAAGTCGTCGTTTATATGAACAAGACCCTACCATTCCTTCAAGCACTTGGACTGCAGAACAAGCCCAATACATAGGTAAAGGTACTGATTGGCTTAAAGAAACCACTCGGGATACGCATACAATTCTCCATCAATTCTCTGTATCTGGAGGTACAGATAGGCTCTCTGCTTTTGCTTCTGCAAACTACCTTAGTGAGCCAGGTATTTTACAAAATACTGATTATAGTCGTTTTGGAGGACGTACAAATATTCAATACAAAATTAGCTCAAATATTCGTACAGGAGCTAATGTAAGCTTTTCTCAATCCAAAAAGAAATTTTTAGATATGGGAACCATCTCTTCTGATAAAAATATAATGTATCGTATTTTCAACCTTGAACCTTGGAAAAACAAAGAAGGATTAGATGTTTTTGGTGTAAAAACTCGTCAACCTGCTGTATTCAATGAAATGAACGGAGCTCAACTTTATCGTTCTTTCAATACAATGTACGCTACTGCTTTTGTAGATATTGATGCTTCATCATCTCTTACCATCAATGGACGATATACTTATGCTTATGACCACTTAAAAACTGAAAAATACTATGACCGCTCTACCTCTATTGGCTTGGCTCGTAAAGGAGAAGCTTTCATAAGCCACGAAGAAAATGTTAAACACCAATTAGAAGGTGTAGCTACTTATCACCCTGAAATTAATAATAAAAATGATCTGAAAATTATAGCAGGTACTTCTTATATTTTTCAAAAAGGAAAAGGAGATGAAATGCAAGCTTATGGCTTTGCTTCTGATGTGTTTTCTTTCAAAAATATTGGAGCTGCACAACGTTTGGACTGGATTGGGTCTGGAGAATCATCTTTGAAAAAAGCTTCTTTCTTCGGTCGTGCAGAATATGTTTTCAATAATAGATATGTTATAAACGCTTCATTACGCACAGATGGTTCTTCTGTCTTTGGCGCAGATTATCGTTGGGGGCTATTCCCTGCGGCTTCATTAGCTTGGCATTTAGGAGATGAATCTTTTATGACATTTGCTAAACCTGCTTTTTCTCGTATTAAACTACGCACTAGTTATGGACTTAGTGGAAATGATGGTATTCGATTTGGATTATCTCAATATCAATATTCTGTTCGTGATGTTTATGTAGGGGGAGATGGCATACAAAAAGGTATGTACCCTTCTAACCCATACAATCCTACCCTTCGTTGGGAAACAACTTCTCAATGGAATATAGGAGCTGATTTTTCTATCCTAAACGGAAGAATTGATACTAGTGTAGATTATTATATAAAACATACAAAAGATTTACTCAGCCCTGATGCTATTCACCCTTCTGGTGGTTTCCCTGATTATATAACACCAGATGGAAGAAGATATGAATATACAGCTATGATGGTGAATGATGGTGAAATAGAAAATCGTGGAATTGAATTCGTTATAAAATCAACCAATATTAGTAATGAAAATTTCCATTGGGATACCTCACTTAACTTTGCTTATAACCAAAGTAAAGTATTAAAACTAAATAATGGACAAGCTCGTTTTCAGTACGTAAGACCTCACGGCTCTTATGATTATAAGGAATATATTATCCTAAAAGAGGGAGAGCCTCTCAGTGCTATTTATGGTTATGTTTTTGACGGAGTTATCCAAGAAGGTGAAAAATACGCTCCACAACCTAAATCTATACCAGGAGACCCTAAATTTAAAGACTTAAACGGAGATGGAAAAATTGATGAAAATGATAGAACAGTATTAGGTTCTGGTATTCCTAAAACTATTATTGGGCTAAATAATAGCTTTACTTACAAAAATTTTGATTTATCAATATTCTTTGAAGCATCATTAGGAGGAAAAATGCTAAATCTTACTCGTATTTATTTGGAAGATAACAATCGTTTAGGCGACTCTCAAAATAGATGGACAAAAGGAGGTAGAGTCCTTACTGACTCACAAGGCAAGTCTTATACCTCTAAAGGAAACCTTTCTGACAGTGTACCTAGAAAAGGATACCATAGTAAAGCTGGACTACAATATGGTTCTTACATCAACTCTCGTTTTGTAGAAGATGCTGATTTTCTAAAACTAAGAAACATAGAATTAGGCTATACTATCTTAGGAAATAAATGGAATTTAAAAGGAATAAAAAGTATTCGTTTATCTCTCGGAGCTCAAAATATTGTTACTCTCACTAATTATCAAGGTTTTGACCCAGATATTAGTACTAACGGTAGTAGTGCTATCGCTCAAGGATTAGATTTAAATTCTTATCCTGCATATAGAATGATAAATTTAGGTATAAAACTAACTTTTTAAACTATAAACAATGAAAATGATGTATAAATTATATACTTTGGTAGGTATTTTAGGCTTTTCATTATCTGCTTGTTCTCTAAATGAAGATTTAACATCTGTTTATAATGCTGATAATGCATACACTACCGAAGAAAATGCTCAAGAAGGAGTTAATGGTATTTATCGTTATCTCTTAGGAGCTACACACCCAGCCACTTTCTATATCAATGATATGTCTACAGACGATTGTTATATGTCTGAAGATATTTATGAGACCCTCAATGAAAATGGGCTCTCTAGTGATGTTCAGCTATCAAGAGCTTACAATGGAAACTGGCAAATGATTGGGTGTGCCAACTCTGCCATTGACAACATTATAAAAATGCCTAATGAGCGTTTTAAAAGTGTCCAAAAGAAAAATGAATTATTGGCTGAAGCTTATTTTATGAGAGCTTTTGCATACTATCAACTTACCAATATTTTCTATAGAGTACCTCTCATAACCAATGGATTTTATGAATCCACAGCCAACCCAAAGCTTTCCTCTGTAGAGGCATTAGATGACCAAATTGAAAAAGACTTACTCATTGCTGCAAACCATTTACCCAATCAATGGAATGCCTCTTATGAGGGAGCTGGCGGAAGACCTACCAAGGGAGCTGCTTATGGGTATTTGATGCGCCTTCATATGAGAAAAGCTGGACGACTACGTGAAGAAGGTCAAACAAATACCGCTGCTTGGCAAGCTGCTCTGACCTATGCAAACCAAGTTATTGCTACAGGAAAATATACTCTTCAACCTCATATTTTTGATGTTTTTGACCCTAGTTCCAATGAAAAATTATATAATAATGAAATTATTTTCGCAGTGCGTGCTAGTGAAAATGCTTCTGCTGGAGCTTCTGACTTGGCTTTGTATTTCACATTTTGGAACTACAATTATGGTTGGGATAAATTCAATGTCCCTTTAGAAATGTATTGGAAATTTAATGCTAATGATGAACGACTAACAAAACTGTTAATATCTTCTTTCCCTGATGTTTATAATAGTAATATCGTTTATAAATCACCTAAATTCAATGAAGTAGGTACTTTGGATAACGAAACAAGTAGCCCTATTGTAAAAGAATTAGCTCAAGTTTATACAGATAAATATCATTATCAAAAAGCGGGTACATATAACTATAATACACCTAACAATTTACCTTTGTTACGTTATGCTGATGTTCTACTTTGCAAAGCTGAAATATTAAATGAACTCAATGGAATAAATAATGAATCTATTGAATTACTCAATAAAATCAGAGAAAGAGCTTTCCAAAATAGCAACCATAACTATACAGTTACTGATTTTTCTTCTGCTGATGATTTTCGTAATAAATTATGTGACGAACGTTTATTTGAACTTAACAATGAGGGAGTAAGAAGAATTGACCTTATCCGAATGGGACTATGGAAAGACAGATTGGATGCTTATATGGACGGTATAAAAGCAAAAGCTGAAAAACAGCAAGAAAATATGAATGCTAAAAATCCTAATAGTACTCCTGTTGATTTGAGTGCAAAATGGAAACCCTATCCAAAATTCTCTGGCTCTCCTTTGAAAAAATACGATATTCGTAGATATTACCCTATACCAAGAGTATATAGCAGTAAATATCCCGATTTGGAAAACAATCGTTCTTTTATCGAACAATAAAAATCATCTAATAACACGAATATGAAAATACATACCCAACCCATACTCATCATCGCTACCGTATTAAACTGTTTTGGTTGTAGCCAAACTGAGCGAGATGAAAGATTTTCAGACAACCCTATTAGCCAAATAGAAGCTATCAAAGAGGGGGAGCTTAATAATGAAAATCAAATAAAATGGAATTTTACTAATACTGATAATTGGATAAGTGCCAACCAAGGTACACAAGCAAACCTAAATCTATCTTCTATTGTAGAAAATTCAGGTTGTGAAGATGGTAAAGCTCTGAAAATATATACTGAAGCCAATACTCAACAAAGACAAAAACTAAAAACCAAACAACAATTTGGCGCTGGTTTATACTCTTGGCGTGCTTACATTTCTGACTTAGGCGAAGTAGAACGGGTAAGCATTGGTTCTTGGCTTTGGAATAGTGATAAACACGAATTAGACTTTGAAGTAGGTTCTGGAACAGCTACTGAACGAAATAGTTTAAACCTATCAAATGATGAAGTTATAGCTTACATCACTAGCCAAGATAATCCTTTTATTCAACAGAAAGTGCCTATCAAGAAAAACTCTTGGCACACTTTTCAAATAAATTTACAATTAGTAAATGAAAAATATTTTGCTACTTGGCTTATTGATGGTATTAAATACGCTACTCAGCAACTTAATTATGGACAGGAATACCCTTTTCATATCTTTTGTAGTACAGAAAATTTAAAATTCATAGGAGATACTTGGCCTTATCAAAACAATTATAGCTTGTGGGATTATGTAACTTACACTCCATATCCTTACTCTATTACTCCTATTGAACCTTCTACTCAAAATAATCCTACAGAGGTAGCTCCTGAACCCGACCCAGGAGAGAGAAAATTATGGAATTTCAACACTTTCCCTTCTGATTGGAATAAATGGACTAATGTCGGAAGTGATGGTATAGCATTTAATCAAATTGAAAATAATCAGCTTATACTTTCTGTAAATGATTATTGTATTACTTCTAAAATAGAATACAACACTCCTGTAAGTTACGGAAAATATACTTGGTCTGTACGTTTTCCTGATGTTTCTGAAATTACAGAAAATACAAAATTCCAAATTGGAGGTACTCTTTACACTACCAATGACGAAAAACAAGCCCACGCTATAACCATAATGGCTTGGTATGGTTCAGAAACTGAAAGAACTCGATTGGGAGCCAAACCGAACCAATTACTTCTCCGTCTTTATTCTGAGATACCTGGTTATGAGGCTTTTGTAGCTACCCTTGACCCAGATAAAGATTACCGACTAGGCATCGAACTAAAAAAAGTAAATAATAAATACATTATTGTATATTCTCTCAATGGAGAGGTATTAAAAACTCTTCATACCAACTATGGTGAAGATATTGTAAAATTCAATTTTATTACCTCTGCAGAATCCAACAGAAACTGGATAAAGGGAAAACCTCTTAGCAAAAAAATCAGTGTAAAATTCAACTTTATTGAATATATTTCTTATTAATATTTATCTTTAAAAAAGTATTATCAAAAGGCTGTCTCTCAAATGAGGCAGCCTATTTATTCAAAAAATTAATATTATTTCAAATGATGACATATAAATCTGTCTCT
>CALFOY010000350.1 GCA_937919265.1 uncultured Capnocytophaga sp.
AGAAATTTGTAGCATTAAATTTATTTTTATGAAAAAAATCTTTTTCTTACTGCTTTTTATCCTTTCTTTCAAAGGATTTTGTTATAAAAATATAGATAGCCTGAGCATTCAAGAGTCTGTATTAAGTGCTAAAATACTTTTTGAAAATAAAATAAAAACTATTTATAATGAAATTGATGCCGAAGCATATGGCTTAAACTATAATGCCTTTCGTTATGCTTATATTGGTTATAAAAATCTTAAAGCTCAAAATAAAATTAATGAAAAAGAAATTATTTCTATTATAGATTTCACTAAAAATTGTAATGAAAAAAGATTTTATACCATTGATTTACTCCAAAAACAAGTTCTTTTTTTTACTTATGTAGCTCACGGCAAAAAAAGTGGCGATAAAACCTGTTCTTCTTTCTCTGATATTGACAAATCTAACAAAAGTAGCTTAGGCTTTTATATTACAGGAACAACATATAATGGCAGTAATGGTTTCAGTCTCAGACTACACGGAGATGAAAAAGGCTATAATAGTAATATTTGTAAACGAGGGGTAGTTATCCATACTGCTAATTATGCAGATGAAGATTACATCAGAAAAAATGGACGATTAGGCAGAAGTTTAGGGTGCCCTGTTTTACCAGAATATATATATAAAGAGGTCATTGAGGTTATCAAAGATAAAACAATGATTTTTGCTTATTATACAGATAAAAAATACCTTTCTTCTTCTAAATATTTAAATCTATCAAAAGCATTAAAAGTAGCTGAATTTTAGTTTTTTAAAAAAATCGTTCTAATTGTTTGAGTTGTTCATTATCAAATGAATAAGGGTCACTACCGATAATGAGTTTATTTTTATCATCAACCCAAGTTGTAAGATAAATAATATCTATCATATATTTTGTTTTTAGCCGAATTCGATTTTGATTTTTTCCTGTGTTCATTGCTTCATAAACTTTTTCATAATTCCAATCTCCTTGATTTTTTAGTAATTGATTTGCGAACTCATCAGGATTTTGGACTCTTATACATCCGTGGCTAAAAGTTCTTTCTTCTCGAGAAAATAGTTTTTTGGAAGGAGTATCGTGCAAATAAATACTCATATCATTTGTTAATATAAACTTAACTAAACCTAATGAATTTCTTTCTGAGGGTGCTTCTACAAAGTAAAACACACGTTTCCTTACTTTATCATTATCTGTCCAATCTACATCAGTAGGGTCTATTTCTTTACCATTTTCATAGAGTTTATATCCCCTATTTACATATTTTTTAGAATTATTTTCTTTTACCATCTGAGGAATCATCTCATTACGAATGATACTTTGTGGAACGGTCCAAGTAGGACGAAATTCTACATACTTCAGAGTATCGGTAAAAATAGGTGTTGGTGTCTCCCCTGTTCCTACCACAACTTTAGTTTGAAAAAGCAAAGAATCTTTATTAAAAAATCTAAGACTAAACTCAGGAATATTTACTGTAATATAATTTTCACTCAAATCTCGGTTAAGCCACCGCATTCTTTCCATATTGAGAATAAGCAACTTCCGTTTTTCTTCCGAAGTCATATTTAGTATCCTTAAGGTTTTCGTACTCGGAATACCATCGGCTGTAAGTCCGTTTTCTTTCTGAAATTCAATTACTTTTTCTATCAAAAGAGAATCTACTACATTTGGTTTTGAAGTAGATGAAGCGTCAAAGCCTTTTAATTTAAGATTTTTTCGTAATTTAATAATAGTATTATCTTGGTAACCAACTTGAAAATTTTTAATATCTGGTATTGAAAACTTCTCTATACTATCTATTGTTTCAGATTGTAATTCTCTGTATTTCAATGACAATTGTTTATATAAAGGCATTTGTGGCTGCATTGCGCTTATCAATTCTGGTAGATTTTCATCATCTGTTAATTTTAACAGAATTTCTACATTATTTTGCTTTTGAAAAGAGCGTTTCCAGATGCGTTTATTATCTCCCACCTTTGCTATACGTCCATTTATAAGATGATGAGTAAGAAGTAAAAAAGATGCAGTAATATTTCTATCTAAACTTTCAATAGTTGTATTTATTTCCTTGTTTTTATATATTTTTGCCACTTCTTCGGTTAGGTAGCTTTTCTGGTAAGTTTCTGCATTAAGACCATAAAAATTTATACTATCCAATGCTTTTAAGTAAGAAAAAAACAAATCTGAAGGACATGAATCATAAAGCCAACGCGTTTTATATTCATTTTTCTTATAAAACTTAAGCACTTGTTGGGTTATTTTTTTACGCAAAAGCGAATCTTTTATAACTAACTGAGAAATAGTTGTTTGCGTTGTATCTGACAATGAAATTGCTTTGCTAGTTTCAAATATTTCTCGTTCTTTTATATCATTTATTATTTCCTTAGCATCTTTATTTTTGCAGCTAAAAAACAATAAAATAAAAAATAAAATAATAATTTTATTCATTATCTTCAAATTTTGAGGCACAAACA
>CALFOY010000351.1 GCA_937919265.1 uncultured Capnocytophaga sp.
ACTTTTGCACAAATCATTTTATAAAATTTTATGTTCGATATTATGGGAATGATGGGCAAACTCAAAGAAGCCCAAAGTAAAATAGAGGAAACTAAAAAGCGCTTAGATTCAGTTTTTATTGATGAACAAAGCCAAGATGGTAGCATAAAAGTATCTGTTACAGCCAATCGAAAAATAAAATCTATTGAAATAGAGGAGCGTCTTTTACAAGATAAAGAAGAACTTGAAGACTATTTATTACTGACACTAAACAGAGCTTTAGAACGAGCTTCTGTAATTAATGAACAAGAATTAGCAGGAAGTATAAAAGATGGTATGCCTAATATTCCTGGGCTTTTTAACTAATTAATAATATTTTTACCCTATAAAAATAATTGTAGTATGGGCAAAATCATTGCAGTAGCAAACCAAAAAGGAGGAGTAGGAAAAACTACCTCTTCTATTAATTTAGCAGCAGCATTAGGTGTTTTAGAGAAAAAAGTCCTTTTGATTGATGCTGACCCTCAAGCAAACGCAACTTCGGGTTTAGGAATTGATGTGGAAAGTATTGAACATGGTACTTATGAACTTTTAGAGCATACTATTTCAGCCAAAGAAGCTATTCTAAAAACAGAATCTCCAAATTTAGAAATTATAGCCGCACATATAGACCTTGTAGCTATTGAAATAGAATTGGTAGATAAACCAAAACGTGAATATATGCTAAAAGAAGCTTTGGCTCCGATTAAAGCTTTATATGATTATATTATTATTGATTGTGCGCCTTCTCTTGGATTATTGACTCTCAATGCCTTAACGGCAGCAGACTCTGTTATTATCCCTATACAATGTGAGTATTTTGCATTAGAAGGACTCGGTAAATTACTCAATACTATAAAAAGCGTTCAAAAAATACATAACCCAGCTTTAGATATAGAAGGTTTATTATTAACAATGTACGATGCTCGGTTAAGACTTTCTAACCAAGTGGTTGAAGAGGTTCAAAAACATTTTACAGAAATGGTTTTTGACACTATCATTCAAAGAAATATTCGCCTTAGTGAAGCACCTAGTTTCGGTGAAACTATTATTAAATACGATGCTGCAAGTAAAGGTGCTGCTAATTATATTAGCCTTGCAGAAGAAATTATCAAAAAGAATAGTTAAGAAATGGCAAAAACATTTAATAAAGGACAACGTTTAGGACGGGGATTACAAGCCATTCTTCCTACTAATGATGTACGTACAGCTACGGACGAAAATGCTGAACAAGTTATTGGAAATATTCTATTATTAGATTTGGATAGTATTGATACTAACCCAAATCAGCCTCGAACTATTTTCAATGAAGAGTCCTTACAAGAACTAGCTACATCTATTAAAGAATATGGTGTTATTCAGCCTATCACAGTTAGAAAAATTGGTCCTGATAAATACGAACTTATTTCAGGTGAGCGTCGTTTACGAGCTTCAAAAATTGCTGGGATAGAAAAAATACCTGCTTTTATTCGTATTGCAAATGATGAAGAGTCCCTGATTATGGCTCTCATCGAGAATATTCAACGACAAGATTTAGATCCTATTGAAGTAGCGCTTTCTTATAACAGAATGATTGAAGAACTCAATTTGACACAAGAACAAATGAGTGAAAAAGTAGGAAAAAAACGTTCTACAATTACTAATTATCTACGGTTATTGAAGCTTGACCCTATTATCCAATCTGGAATACGAGATGGTTTTATCTCTATGGGGCACGGAAGAGCTATTATTAATATTGATGAAACAAAAGAACAAATTGATATTTATAATAAAATCATAGCACAAGACCTATCCGTTCGAGATACTGAAGCGTTAGTACAACAAATAAAACAACCTGAAAAAGTAGCTATTATAAAACAAAATAAAAACCATCAAATTCCTGATTTTGTTAAAAATAGTGTAGAAGAAATAAGACAACGTTTTGGAGCTAATATTACAATTAAATATACGAAAGGAAAAGGTAAATTAGAAATTCCGTTTAAATCTGAAGAAGATTTTAAACGAATACAAAAAATATTGCAAGGTGAATAATAAATACTTCTTTATAATCATATGGAGTCTGTTTTGGGGAAATATTTTTGCTCAATCAGACTCTTTGTCTATTCAATCTAAAAAAAATATTTCTACACAAAAAGATAGTATAAATATTTACAATTCTATTGATAATCAAAAAATTACCTGGAATACTGACCCTCTTTCTCCTGCAAAGGCTGCTTTTTATTCAGCTATTATTCCTGGGTTAGGACAAGTTTATAACAAAAGTTATTGGAAAGTACCTATTGTTTATGGAGCTATCGGAACAGGAGTCTATTTTTATATCAGAAATAGTAATGAATATGATAGATATCGAGATGCTTATAAACGTAGAATTGATGGGTATAGAGATGATGAATTTTATGGAGACCCAAATAATGAAAGACCTCGTTATAGTGATGATGCACTTCGTAGAGCTCAAAATTTTTATCGTAGAAACAAAGAAATGTCTTTATTAATTACAATTGGGCTATATGCTTTAAATATTATTGAAGCAAATGTAGATGCTCATTTGAAGCAATTCAATGTTGATGAGCACTTATCTATACATCCTTACATTCAAATGAATCAGTGGGACAATAGGCCTCAATTTGGTATTTCTCTAAATATTAATATGTAAAAAAAGAGTTGTTTTTCAACAACTCTTTTTTCTTTTTAATAGTATACCTTTTATTCTATAGAGAATTAAAAAATTCTTCCATTTTTTCTCTTTCTTCTTGTGCTAATGCTGGGTCAATTAATATACGACCACTATGCTCATCTGTGGTTATTTTTTTACGAGAAGCTATTTCCATTTGCATTTGAGGTGGAATCACAAAAAATGACCCTCCTGATGCTCCTCTTTCAATAGGAACAACAGCTAAACGATTAGCCACACTATTACGAATACGTTGGTAAGCACTCAATAATCGAGGTTCTATTTCAGACGAAATTTCTAAAGATTTTCTTAAAAGAGTTTCTTCATCTTTTTTAGTTTCTTCTAAAATGGAATCCAACTCATCTTTCTTATGTTGAAGATGTTTTTTACGAACTTCTAATTGTTCTTTTATCTGAGCAATAGAATGTTTTTTATGCTCTATTTCAGCTTTGTGTTCTTTAAGATGTTTTTCTGCTAACTGAATTTCAAGTTCTTGGAACTCTATTTCTTTCGAAATTGAATTGAATTCTCTATTGTTACGAACATTTTTCTGTTGTTCATTATATTTTTTTATTAGAGCTTTACTTTCCTCTATTGTATTTTTTTTAACAACTATATTCGCATTTATTTTTTCAAGTTCTACGCCTATTTTTTCTAAGCGACTTTCTAGCCCTGCTACTTCATCTTCCAAGTCATTCACTTCTAGCGGTAGTTCTCCTCGTATATTCCTTATTTCATCTATCTTACAATCAATAAGTTGTAAGTCATATAAGGTTCTTAATTTTTCTTCTACGGTTGTTTCTTTTTTTGTCATACTTATAAGTAGTTGATAGGATTTGTATTTGTTTTTGATAAATAAAATGCAAAGTTAGGGAATTTTTTTGTAAATTCATCTAATAAAAGATTTTTTGTAAATTGCTCACTTTCATAGTGCCCTATATCTGCTAGTAAAATTTTTTGTTCAGCTTTGAAAAAATCGTGATATTTGATATCAGAAGTAATATAAGCATCTGCACCTGCCATAATGGCATTTTCTATAGCAAAAGCTCCACTACCGCCAAGTACTGCTACTTTTTTTATTTTTTTATTTAAAAATTGAGAATGTCGAATACATTGTGTATTCATTTTTTCTTTAACATAATTTAAAAAATCTTGTTCTCCCATTGGCTCACTAAATTCGCCAATCATTCCTAAACCTATATGCTGGTTTTTATTCTCTAATAAATAAATTTGATATGCTACCTCTTCATAAGGATGATTTTCAAAGAGAGCTTTTAAGATATTTTTTTGTAAATGTTTAGGAAAAATTACTCCTATTTGAATTTCATTCTCAAAGTGTAATTTATTTTTTTCTCCTATTGAAGGTTGGCTATTTTCATTTCCTTTAAAACTTCCTAACCCATTGATATTAAAGCTACAATCAGAATAATTTCCTATATTACCTGCTCCTGCTTGAAATAATTTTTCTCTTAAAAAATCTGCATCTTTTGTAGGAACATAAGTTTCTAACTTACATATGGTTTCTTTTTGAGGAATAAGTATTTGTCTATTAGAAAGTTTTAAAATTTCACATATTTTAGCATTTACACCATTAAAAGAGTTATCTAATGCTGTATGTATAGCATAAATAGAAATATCATTTTTTATAGCCTTAATAACTGCTTTTTCAACATAATTACTCCCTGTTAGCTTTTTCAATCCTGAAAAAATGATAGGATGAAAACTTACAATAAGATTACATTTAGATAAAATTGCCTCATCAACCACTTCTTCAAGTGTATCCAATGTTATGAGTACAGAAGAAACTTCTTGTTCTGGACTTCCTACTATAAGTCCCACGTTATCAAAGCTTTCAGCATAATTAAGAGGAAAACGTTCTTCCTGTCTCTTATACACATCTGACGCTGCCGACGAAGAGGA
>CALFOY010000352.1 GCA_937919265.1 uncultured Capnocytophaga sp.
GAATAAGATTATTCATTACAAACTTAGATTATTTCTATTTGACACACAACTATTTTAATAAAAATTTATGAAAGCATAACTTAAAAAAAATACTCTTATCTTTAAAAATAAGAGTATTTCTTTATTAGATAAATTATATAATTTTAGAAAGGAAATAACAAAGGAAGTACAAAAATCATAACAATTCCCATTACTATTTGTAAAGGTAATCCAACTTTTACGTAATCCATAAATGTGTACCTACCCGCAGACATAACAAGTGCATTGGGCGGAGTAGAAAAAGGAGAGGCAAAACACATACTTGCTGCCACTGTAACGGCAAATAGAAAAGCGTGAGGCTGTACCCCAATGCCCTCAGAGGCTTTCAGTGCTATTGGAGCCAAAAGCATAGCTGTAGCTGTATTACTTATAAATAAAGTCATTAAAGAAGTAGTAAAATAAACTCCTGCTAATAACATATATGGACTATGGTTCCCTAAATTATTGACCAACATATCTGAAATAATGCCCGAAACACCTGTTTTATCCAGAGCCAAAGCCATAGGTAACATTCCTGCAATGAGAACAATACTTTCCCAATTGATGGTTTTATACGCGGCTTCTACATTTCGTAAAGCACCTGAAATAACCATCAATAATGAAGCGATGAGAATAGCTATCTCTGGAGAAATAGGAATAAAATCAAACATCATAGCCATAACCATAGCAATCATAATTATTCCTGCAATAGGGGCTTTATGAGTTAGTTTTACTTTTGCAGCTTCATTGAGAGGTTGTCCTAAAACTACTAATTGGCTACGTTCATCACTTAGTTTGGCAATATCATTCCACGTTCCTTGCACTAATAATATATCCCCTGAATACATTTTTTCGTCTTTAAGATTTTGTAATATGTATTCGTCTTTACGTTGTATTCCTAAAATATTTAGCCCAAAGTGTTCACGAAGTTTGGAAGATTTTACAGGAAGATTTACTAACTTTGAAGCAGGCATAACTAATACTTCTACAATACCAATATTCTGAAAATTCAGTATATCTGTATCTTTTTCTTCCGTTTGGTGAGTATCTAAAAGAGACAAACCATTTTGGGTGTTCATATTTTTTAGCGCTTCAAAATCTCCTCGTATATAGAGAATATCTCCTTCATAAAGAATTGTATCGGCATTGATTACTTCTTGGTTTCCTGTTTTGAAAAAAGGATTGTTTGAGGTTGGCTTTCTTCGTATTTCAAGTATAGAAAGATGATATTTTTGAGAAATATTAATTTCTTTTAGGCTTTTTTGATGAAATGAAGAGTCTTTTTCTACCAAAACACGATAAAGATTTTTAGCCAATTGGTATTCACCAACCAAATCATTTAGAGATTTTCCTGCTTTTTTCTTTTCAGTATTGTTATTTTCTTTTTTGGTTAAAAATATTTTACTAACAGGTATAAGAAACACCAAACCAACTAATAAACAAACTAATCCGACAGGAGTGAAAGAAAAGAAAGTTAATTTTTCATAACCTGCTTCTACAAGTTTATTATCAATAATAAGGTTTGGAGGAGTACCGATAAGCGTCATCATTCCTCCCATACTACTTGCAAAAGCCATAGGCATTAGTAAACGGCTTGTATTAATATTTGAACTCATAGCCATACTCACAACAATAGGCATCATTAGGGCTACGGTTCCAGTATTGCTAACAAAAGCCCCAATAAAAGAAGTAACAAGAATAAGAAGAATAAATAACTTTATTTCACTATTGCCTGCCAAACGAAGAATACGGCTACTAATCATTTTAGCCAATCCTGTTTGGAAAATAGCTCCTCCAACTACAAACAGACCTATCATCATAATTACAACTTTATCAGAAAAGCCTGAGAGAGCTTCTTTGGGAGTTAAGATGCCAAATAAAACTAATAAAACAAGCGAACACATCGCTACCAAATCTGAACGTACTTTCCCGCTCATAAAAAATACAGACGAGATAAATAGAATGGCAAGTGTAGGATACATAATAATATTTTTTGTTTTCTATTGAATATTAAAATACTCTATCTAAAAATGAATATTTTGTTTTTCTTTAATATTTAGATGAAAAATATAAAAAAACAACAAATAAAAAGCAAAATATGAAAAATAACATAGCTATTCAAAAAATCTCAATAGATTTTTATAAGAATGTTATGTTATTTTTCATAATTTGCTATCATTTTTTAGAATAAAATAAAAATATTTTTCTTATAAGACAAAATTTCTATAAATTCTTTAATCGTTTAATGAATTGAATTTCTTTTTTATGTATAGCATCATCATCTTGTGTCAATTGTTCCAGAATAGCAATGAAGCCCATTTTTTCTTCTTCACTATCAAAGAATTTTAGATGTTTTTTACTAAAAATGCTTGCAATGGATTCAAAAAAAGTATCTAATAGGGGAGGAGCTTCTTTGATATTTTTAATGAGCATTATTTTTACATCAGATTCAAGAAATTTGTTATCTATAATATATTCAACAATAAATTTATATTCCTTGTCGTGGAGTTCATCATCTATCCAAGCAAGTTGTTTTAGTAATCCAACTTTAATAATAGCTTTTTCTTGCGCTTTAAAATCGGTTTGGCTTATTCGTTCTTTTAGCGCTTCAATTTCTTCTTTAAGAAAATCCATTTCTTTTTTCTGTTCTCGTCTTTTAGAATAATTGACGATAGACATTAATCCAGCACCAAACATTAGCCCAATAGCCCCTGACATAATGTTTTTTGCTGTATTGTAACCTGGAATTAAATTTAGCATTTTATAAAAATATGAATAAATTATCGGATAAGTTTTTTGTATTTTATTCGTGTAGGCATAACTTCTTTACCAAGGCGTTTTTTCTTATTCTCTTCATATTCAGAGAAACTTCCTTCAAAGAAATATACCTGTGAATCTCCTTCGAAAGCTAAAATATGCGTACAGATTCTATCAAGAAACCATCGGTCGTGGGAAATAACAACTGCACATCCTGCAAAATTTTCCAAACCTTCCTCTAAAGCTCTTAAGGTGTTGATATCTAAATCATTGGTAGGCTCATCTAGTAAGAGAACATTTCCTTCCTCTTTAAGCGTCATAGCCAAGTGTAACCGATTTCGTTCTCCTCCTGAAAGAGTAGCTACTTTTTTGTTCTGTTCGCTACCTGAGAAGTTGAATCTGCTTAAGTAAGCTCGAGAGTTCACTTGTCTCCCTCCCATCATAATGAGGTCTTGCCCATCAGAGAAGTTCTCCCAAATAGATTTTTCGGGGTCAATATTTTTATGAGTTTGATCAACATAGGCAATTTTTACCGTATCTCCTACTAGAAATTCACCTCTATCAGGCTTTTCTTCCCCCATAATCATACGAAAGATTGTAGATTTTCCAGCTCCATTGGGGCCTATCACTCCTACAATCCCCGCCTGAGGAAGAACAAAATTGAGGTCTTCATAGAGGATTTTGTCTCCAAAAGCCTTAGAGACATTGCGAGCCTCAATCACATTAGTTCCTAATCTGGGACCATTTGGTATATATATTTCTAACTTTTCTTCTAACTGTTTTTGGTCTTCATTAAGAAGACGATCGTAGTTTTGTAATCGAGCTTTTTGCTTTGCTTGCCTACCTTTTGCTCCTTGTCTGACCCACTCAAGCTCTCTTTCTAGGACTTTTTGTCGTTTTGTTTCGCTTTTTTGTTCTTGAGCTAAGCGTTTTGCTTTCTGGTCAAGCCAAGAAGAATAATTTCCTTTCCAAGGAATTCCTTCACCACGATCAAGCTCTAGTATCCATCCAGCTACATTGTCCAAGAAATATCGGTCGTGAGTAACAGCGATGACAGTTCCTGCATATTGTTGTAGGTGTTGCTCCAGCCATAGTACAGATTCGGCATCAAGGTGGTTGGTAGGCTCATCCAATAGTAGAACATCGGGCTGTTGTAATAGAAGCCTGCAGAGAGCAACTCTTCTACGCTCACCTCCTGATAATACTTTAATAGGAGTATCAGGGTCGGGGGTACGGAGGGCATCCATAGCTACTTCTAGCTTATTATCTATATCCCAAGCCCCTAAGGCATCGATTTTGTCCTGTAGTTCAGCTTGCTTATCCATCAGTTTCTGCATCTTATCAGGATCGGAGTAGTTTTCTTCTAGGGCGAATAGGTCGTTAATCTGATTGAATTCGTTCAGTAAGTTCATTGTATTGGCAACTCCTTCTCTTACTACTTCTACAACGGTTTTATTTTCATCCAAAACAGGTTCTTGCTCAAGATATCCTACAGTATAATTGGGAGCAAATACTACCTCTCCTTGATAGTTTTTATCTACTCCTGCAATAATTTTCAAGAGGGAAGATTTTCCGGAGCCATTTAGCCCTAAGATACCTATTTTAGCTCCGTAAAAGAAACTTAAATAAATGTCTTTCAGGACTTGTTTATTAGTTGAAGAGTAAGTTTTACTAACTTTACTCATTGAAAAAATTACTTTTTTATCGTCTGCCATAAATTATTTTTTGGCAAAGATAGGAAAAAGCAGGAATATATCAAAACAAAAATATATTAATAAAGTTATTTTTCTTTTTCCTCAATAAAAAGTTATTTTTTCTTAAAAAGAGAAGTAAAAAGTAGAATTTTTTTCTATTTATTTTGATTTTATCTGTACTTTTGCACTTTTAAAAATAGAACAAATGAAGCGTTTATTATCTTTAATTTTATTTAGTATTTCACTTGGGGTATTTGCGCAAGAAATCCAAAAAGATACTTTATTAAAGCCTGCTTTATCCCTTGAAAATAAAGAAGAAAAAAGTCATAAACCAGACTTAGATAAAGCCATTTCTAAAATATGGGAGCTAGACCGAGAAGATCAACGAGGTACTTTCCGTTTTTTAGAATATTTACCTATGTATGTAATGCCTTTTCGTTTTACACATAAACCTATTGAGCAACCTCAGGGACTTAATACCGAGCGTCCTATACCTGAAAGGAGAGATTATCAGTCTGTGGAAACAAAGTTTCAGGTAAGTTTGAAAGCTAAAATTATGCAAGATGCTTTTGGAAAAGGGGATGTATGGGTAGCTTTTACTCAGCAGGCTTATTGGCAGATGTATAATGGAGAACTTTCTCGACCATTTAGAGAGTTGAATTATGAGCCAGAATTGATTTTTACATATCCAACAAATCTTTCTGTAGGAAATTTTAAATTAAAAATGCTTGGACTTTCTGTTAATCATCAGTCTAATGGAAAGGAAGCCGCACATTCTCGTAGTTGGAATCGTTTTATATTGATGGGAGTTGCCCAGTGGGGAGATGTTTTGCTGACGGCTCGTTTTTGGAAACGTTTTTCTGAAAAACGAATAGAAGACGATAATCCTGAAATAGAAAACTATATAGGGCGTTGCGAAATAAGAGGTGCAGTTCCTTTTAGAAAAAATCTTTTCTCTTTTGTAGTACGAAATAATCTTAATTTTAATACCAATAGAGGGCACGTAGAACTCAGTTGGATTTATCCTTTAAATAGAGAACTTCGGGTTATTTTGCAGGCATCTCACGGGTATGGAGATTCTTTAATAGATTATAATTATAAGCAAACTATTTTAGGAGTAGGATTTACATTTTTGAATATATAATAAAAAAAAACGAGATATTTACATCTCGTTTTTTTATAAACTATTTAGTTATTCTACTTTTAAGATTTTCTAAAATCAATTGAGTTATTTGTATGTTTTCCTCTTGGTAACGTCTTGCCCAAAAGGTATAAGCCCAACGAACATCAGCGTTGTCGATTTTTGAATTTTCTATATCTCTTTTGTATTGAGGAATATTGTGTTTTTCAAAAATAGGAATCAGTGAGTATAATTGGCATTCATACGCTTCTTGTTTATTCAATTCTTCAAGAATATCTTCAAATAAATCTTCATTGTTATCTTCTATTTCATAAGTTTTTAAGAGATAATCTAATTCATCAAAATTAAACTTTTCTTTGTTTTCATTTACGAATGTTACGACCATATTTCCAAAATGATTCCAAAAAAGCTCCAGCATTTCACTATTTCTATCTACATAATCATAGAGTTTGAAAAGGGTTTTATTTTCTTCGTTAAAATCAGCATTTTCAGAAGGTTTTAAATAGTTATCTAACGTGTAGTAAGAATATTTGTCATTATAAAGGTAGTTTTTGTTGTCAAATATTTCTTGTAGGTCAGATGCATTAAAAACATCAAAATCCCAAGACATAACATCCTCTTCATAGTCTTCATAATCTCCATAATCTTCCTCTTCATAGTCTTCACCATCATAATCATCATAATCGTCATAATCATCACTTTCAATTTTGGTAGGATCATAAAAAAAATCTGCTTTTTGATAAGAATAAAAACTAATAGCAATACCAAAAACAAGAATTATACCGGTTAAAATAAGGCTAGCATTTCCTAATAATTTTATATTTCTTTGTCTTAAAAATTGTCCTAACATAAAAAAAGGAAAACTTATTAAGAAAATAAAACAAAATAAAATAGAGGTTTCATCATTTTCTATATAATAACTATCATTATGAGGGATAAGCCATAATAAATAGGTAATAAGGACTGAAAAAGTGAAAATTAATTCAAAAATCAATATGTTTTTTACCCAATTTGATGTTTTTTTAGTCTCTTTTACTTTTTTTCTTCTAATAAAATACCAAATAACTCCAATAATACCTCCTAATGTAAAACTTATTGATAAAAAACAAACTATTAATAGTAATAAAGGCAAAATGGATAGAAAATATTTTAAGAAAAAAGGCAAGATAATAGAAAAAAATAATATGTCATTATAAAAAATATTTATTACTCCATTTATCATAGATTCAAAAGGGTAAAAATGAACAAAATTAAACACAAAACTATCAATATAATTTCTGCCTAAAGTAAAAAGCGTTACAATACTTAATATTACAATTTGTACCCAAACAACAGAGTGTAAAAAATATCTTTTCATAAAAATTATCTTATAATAATGCAAAAGTAATAAAAAATAAGCATAAAAAATTTTTTATAAAAAATATTTTTTTGAAAAAACTAAAACATTTCATTTAATTTTTATTTAATAAAAATTATTACTTTTGCTTTCTTATTTTAACTTAAAAAATATGGAAAAAGAATATAAAGCAGATTGGGTTTTTATTGTTATTCTTGGAGTATTATCAATGCTTACTCCTTTGGCTATTGATATGTATTTGCCTTCTTTTGCAGATATTGCCCTTGATTTAAGTGTATCAGAAGAGAAAATACAGACAACCTTAGCGCTTTTCACATTTGGTTTTGCTTTTGGACAACTTTTATGGGGACCATTGTCTGACACCTATGGACGAAAGCCAATAATTATAATAGGAGTTGTAATAGCTGCTATTATTTCCTTGATAATCACACAAATACAAGATATAAACCATTTTTATATTCTTCGTTTTATACAAGGTTTTTTTGGAGCATCACCAGCGGTAGTAGTAGGGGCGCTTTTACGAGATTTATTTAAAAAAAATGAATTTGCCCGAATGATGTCAATGATAATGATTGTGATGATGATAGCCCCACTGGCGGCACCTATCGTAGGAGGATATTTAGCAAAATGGTTCCATTGGCATTCTATTTTTTATTTATTAATGTGCCTAGGACTATTGTGTGCTTCATTAGTTTTTATTAAAATACCAGAAACTCTATCAAAAGAAAATCGTTCAAAATTTGATTTGAAAACCATTCTTCATAATTATGTTAATTTACTAAAAAATAGAAAAGTTTTGGGGTATATTCTTAGTAATTCTTTTTCTTATGCGGGTATGTTTTGCTTTCTTACTTCTGGTTCATTAGTTTATACAGGAATTTATGGGGTAGCAAAAGAAAATTTTGGTTACTTCTTTATTCTTAATATAGGAATAATGATGTTGGCAACAGCTCTCAATGGCAAGTATATTTCTAAAATAGGAACAGAAAAAGCCTTACAAATAGGACTAATGGTACAATTTTTAGCAGGAATATGGTTATTTATTTGTGGTTTTTTCCAACTTGGTTTATGGCCAATGGCAATTGGTATAGCGGTTTTTGTGGGTATGGTATCGGTAGTGTCAAGTAGTGCAAATGCTTCAATATTAGAACTTTTTCCGAAAACAGCAGGGACAGCAAATTCTATTACAGGAATGATTCGTTTCGGAACGGGTTCTATTGTTGGAGGTATTTTAGCTTTTTTTCCTGTAACTTCTGAAAAGCCAATGCTATACGCTATTACTCTTAGTATTATTACAGCTCTTGTTTTTTATTTAATATTGTATAATCAGCAAAACGAAATGTACCAAAAATTAAAACGAAATGTACATTTTTTGAGCGGTGGTTGAGCGGGACAAAAGTAATAAAAAAACACGGATATGCGGTATAGCTATCCGTGTTTTTTTATGTACTATGCCTTTATAACCTATCGGGTAACATTAATAGATCGGGTTTGTAAATGTCTTTTACCTCAGTACTTGGTTCAAAGGTATCTACATCTTGGCGTTGGGGTATTTTGGTGTATATGCCATTCGCTACTTCGGTGAGAGCTTTGTCCATTAGGCGTATGCCCATTGGTAGTAGCTCTTTCTGCCATAGTTCCTTTGCGGCTTCTTTGGGCGGTTTGGCGTATAGCTTAGGAGGTACCCAACACCAATCTTGACATAGTATATCGCCTCTATCTATACCTGCGTTTAGCCAATAAACGCTCCCACCAGCTACTATATCACGCATACGGATTGCCCACTCAATAGCTGAGCGTCCTCGATGTCGGGGTAAAAGGCTAGGGTGATAGCCTATCCACCCTAAGCGAGTTTTGTAGCGGGTTCGCCTGCCTATATAGTCGAAGGAGTGAACGGTTATACCTAAATCTACCCCAGAGGGCATAGTATCGTAGGTGAGCATTCCTGCAGGTAATATGGGTATGTTGTGTAGCTTTGCCAAACGCCCGATATACTTATCGTCTAAGGGGCAACATACACCTAACTACTTCATAGCCTTTGGCAAGGCATAGGGACAGAATTTCCTGCCCAAAATACTTTTGTCCGCTGATAAATACTTTAAACTTTTGCTTCATTTTTATTATCTTCTATTGTTTTTTCTGTGATTTGCCCTAAGTATTTAAAGCCTTGTACGGCTCTATAGTGCCCTCCATAACCTGCCCCGACTAATCTTTTATCTGAAGTAGACTTTTTAGATTTCTCCAACGAAGCCTGACTTCGGGCTTTATTATCTCCATGTAATTTAGCGGAGGTTTGTTCCCATTTGTTAGAATGGCGCAGATAGTTACATAGTTGAGGGTGTGAAGTATGGAAAAAGGTGTGTAGCTTGCGATTACAACGTCCATTACCTTCTAAATGGTACTGCATTACAAAGTTGAGAAATTGGGTACCTACGCCCGCTCCTTGCCATTCGGGCATTACTACTAATCGGGTAGCACGGTAGGCATTGGCTGTGAATAGTGGAGTGACAGCAACGTGGCAAACAAGTTCACCATTGACTGTACCAACAAAGTATTCAGCACAAGGAGGATGTGGTAGGTCTAAATAGTAATGCTCTTTAAAAAATCGCCAGTAACTACCGTTTGTCTTCCAAACTTGGAGTTCAATAGGAGGTCGTTTTTGGACTTTTTTTTTACTTCTGATACTCTCGTATCATATACCCAATCGGGTTGCAGCCATTCGATTATATCGTAATGACAAGATAACAGAATGATTTGCTTTTTAGGAGTACGTCTCCACGCTTTAGCAAATGCCGAAGCCCCTATTTTGGCGATTTGGCGGTCGATTACAGAGGTAAATTCGTCTACTATTACCTTGTTGGGGGCATCACAAATGAGGCGCGCTAAACCCGCACGAAACTGCTCGCCATTACTGAGGACTTTGAATGGGCGCAACCAAGCGGGCACATCGCCGAGCCCTACGGCTGAAAGGGCAGAGGTTACTTCGTTCATTGACTTGTTGGGGGCAATATCCTCAATAATAGGTAGGTTAGGATTCCAACCCTCAGTAAGGTTGGTAATACCGCTATCCCATATTTGTTTGCCTATAGAGGTTTTACCACTTCCTGAAGGGCCTACGATAAGCCCTATTTGCCAATCCTCGTCCTCTATGGGTAGGTTGGCGGTGTGTTCCCAGGTATGCCCATTTTCGGCATTGAAAAGGGACTTTACTTTTTCGGCGCGAAAGGTTTTGAAATTTTCGCTGGTGTGTTTGATTTTGATTTCCATTATACGCTGACTACTTTAAGGTTAGTGAACCCCATTTTTTGGAGTTTCTCAAATAATTCTTTTTGTTCTTGTTCGCTACTTACTTTAATGATGATAGCGTGTTGTTCTTTATACTTGAATTTTGCCATTTGTTATTTTGATTATTCAGAAAATAGTTGTACTTTTGTGCCTCTCACGCTAAAAATAGACAAACCCGAAAACCCACAGAAGACATATTGTCCTCCGTAGGGCTTTCGGGTTCGTTTTTTATTTTAGCGTGAGAAACTATTTAAAAAGCGGAGGACATTTTTTATACTGCTGTCCTCCTTTTTAGCAGTGTTTAAATTTCATTTAAAAGCTGTTTAAATCTTCCACCGAAACCGTTTAAACTTCCATAATAACAAAGCAAATACGCCAAGTAATAAAGCACCTATTATTAATGAAAAAGGTATTGTTTTGACTTCTTTTTGTACTTCCTTTTTATTCTCTGTATAAACATTTTTAGTCTCGGATTTTTGACTTATTTTATTATTTATAGTAAGAGTACTATCAGCCTGCTGTAGGCTCTTAGAAAGGTTATCTATTGTTCTAAGTATTACCTTTCCGCCCTGTACTCTTATGGTCTCGCTGTCTCCGTCTCGTGCACGATAATATACTACATCTTTAGCATTTCCGATACTATCCTTATCACTTTCAAGGGTTATTTCGTACAATTGAGATTGCTGTATCTCAAAAGTGCTTACCTTTTGGGCTTTTTCTACCCGTGTAGCACTGTCTTTTACCTCCTTCCTTTCGCTCTTTTGTTCTTCTTTCAGCTCGGTTCGGTTTGATTTCTTGCTCCCGCAACCGAAAAGCACCATAAGAGCTAATAGTAAATACAATTTCTTTCTCATACATAACTTTGATTTTTTTTGATTGACTTTTCAAGCCACATAAGACCCTCTTCCAACTTGGTAATAACAAGCGCAAGTTCTCTTGTACGTGGCAATTGCTCTACCTTAGCGAGTAGGCTCTCATACTCTTTTTTTAATTCTTTTACTTCTATCATAATTAACAATTAAATATTTTTATATTCTACTTGGGCATTGAAACAGGGGCAAGCTTTATTGACTTTTGGAAAATCACGATGCCCAAGAATTTCAGCATTAGGATACATTTTTTTTAGTTCTCTGAGTAATGTTAAAAGGGCTTTTTTCTGCGCTTCAGTTCGAGTGTCTTTGGGTTTTAATGTGTTTTTGTCAATCCCCCCGATATAACATACTCCAATACTATTTTTGTTGAAATTTTCAACGTGTGCAGGGACTTTATCAATATCCCGCCCTTCTTCGATTGTGCCGTCTAACAAAATGACATAATTGTACCCAATTTCTGCAAAACCTCTTTGTTTATGCCATTGGTCAATATCTTTTGCGGTGTGTGCTCGTCCTTCTGGGGTTGCTGAGCAATGCACTACGATGTAATTAATAATTCGTTTGCTTTTTTTCATTTTTATT